>NZ_OY856306.1:1800000-2100000 GCF_963693435.1 Pasteurella atlantica | reverse complement strand
GTATTAGTTACTACATAATTTTGATTTTTATTCCCTATTGTTATGTATTTAGGTACTTAACAACACCACCATATTAAAATACCCCTTTAATTGAATATAACTTTAATTTATGATCAAATACTCCTTTATATAAAAGGAGACATAAAATGGCATTTATTGAGCACTTTAATCAATTAGAAGATAGTCGTTCACATATTAACAAAAAACAGGATTTACTCGATATTATATTTTTAACAGTAACTGCAATTTTATCTGGAGCTGAAGGCTGGAAAGGGATTAAATTATTTGGTGATGAAAAACTTCAATGGTTACGTCAATTTAGAGCATTTGAAAATGGTATTCCAGTCGATGATACGATTGCTAGGATTGTAAGTTCCCTAGACCCACAAGAGTTAACTCATTGTTTTATGCGTTGGGTTAATGAAATACGAGAAGCCAATGGACAAAGTGTCATTGCATTTGATGGAAAAACACTTCGTCATTCCTTTGATGGTGATAGAAAGACAGCATTACATAGTGTTTCAGCCTATGCAACAGACCAGAAATTAGTGCTGAGTCAAAGTAAATCTAAAGGTAAAAAGAATGAAGTTGAAACGGTTTTAGAGTTGATTGAAATCCTAGAAATAAAAGGAAATATTGTTACTGCTGATGCTATGCATTGCTTAAAAAAAGTGACAAAAGCAATTGATAAAAAAGGCGGTGATTATGTCCTTCAAGTAAAAGATAATCAAAAAAAACTACTGCAAGAAATAGAAAGTTTTTATCATAAAACTCGTCGAGATACACCCTTTTTAATTGAACAAAATAAATTTGAACAGATTGATGGTGAACATGGGCGATTAGAAGAAAGAACTTATACACAATTAGCTGTAACTGACTGGTTAGAACAAACAAATGGTTGGTCAAATTTAAATTCAATTATAGAAGTTGTTAGAAAACGAACAATCAAAGAAAAAAAGAGTGAAGAAGTCTCTTATTATATAAGTTCTTTGCCTGTTGCACCTGAGATAGTTGCAAAAGCAATAAGAAGTCATTGGAGTATTGAAAACAGTTCACACTGGGTACTTGATGTAATTTTTAAAGAAGATGAATCAAGAATTCGTCGAGAAAATGCCCCTGAAAATATGGCGATATTTAGGCGTTTTGCGATGAATTTAGCTCGTTTAAGTCCAATCAAAGATAGTATGAAGAGTAAACTACAACGAGCTGGATGGTCAGATAAAATAAGAGAACAACTTATATTTGGTTAATTATTGTTCAAGTATGATTTTGCCCTGGAGCTATTTTAAAATAGAGTTATCATAATTACTTTAAATAAGATAGAATTTGATATGTTGATTAATAACCAAATTAAGTAAGATGATGAAACTAATATTAAAACTAGCAATTCCTCTAATAAGTATTATTTATAGTGGTCAAATAATTGCACGCAATATCCCAAGTACAAATCCTGAAGAGATTTTTAAACGTTCAGAACAAAGACAGCAAAGTATTAATCAACAATTAATGCCCAATATGGATACACAAGGAAGTTCACTTTCTGTTATTACATTAAGTAGTGATACTCATCATTCCGCTATTTGTTTTCCAATAGATAAATTAAGAATTAATATTCTGGACGAAAAGAAAGTCATTCCATCCCTTTCTAAATATATTACTCAAGCAATAAAGTTAGAAGATCTTAATTCTCAAAAGTTAGATAAATTTGTTTTTAAACTTTCTGATAAGGAAGGACAGAAACCCTGTTTAAATGTGGGGCAGATAAATCAAATAAGTATTAACTTACAGAATAAATTAATAAAAGGTGGTTGGATTACCAGTCGTATTTTAGTTCCAGAGCAATCCTTAAAAGAGGGTGATTTATTATTTACTTTGGTAATAGGGTATCTTAATGATGTGATTGTTTCAGATAATAAGGCTAATACTTTTACTGCATTTCCTAGTGGTAAGGGAGATATCCTTAACTTACGTGATTTAGAGCAGGGATTGGATAATATGCGTCGTCTGCCTACTGTTTCAACAGAGATAAATATTATTCCGAGTAAAGAGAAGAATGCGAGTGATGTTGAAGTTAAATGGCAACAAAAAAAGAATCCTGTTCGTCTTAATATTTCTATTGATGATAGCGGTGGCAAATCAACAGGAAAATATTTAGGTACAATATCTGCAGCTTGGGATAATCCTTTACACTTGAATGATATTTTATCTGCTAGCTATACACATAATTTATTAGCAGGTCAAAAAGCAACAGATCCTAAAGGGAATGTAGATAGGGGTAAAACATACAGTTATTCTCTGGGATATAGTATTCCTTTTGGCTATTGGTTGGTTGATATAAATGCAAATCACTATTTTTATGATCAAGTAGTAGCAGGAGTAAATCGTAATTATCACTATACAGGTGACAGTGACCAAATGAGTGCTGATCTATCTAGAGTGTTGTATCGAGATGATAAGTATAAGCTCACTTTTGGTATTGGAGCGTGGTTTAAGGAAAGCAGAAGTTATATTGATGATGCAGAGATAGATGTTCAACACCGCAAAGTAGGTGGCTGGAAAGCGAATATTACACAGCGTAGTTATTTTAAAAAAGGCGTACTATCTAGTTCATTAACATATAAACGTGGTACACGAGCTTTTGGAGCAATAGCCGCTCCTGAAGAATTATTTAATGAAGGAACGGCTAAAGTAAAAATCTGGATAGCAGATATTAATTGGGAGATGCCTTTTAAGTTAGGGAAAGAGAAATTTGAGTGGCATAGCCAGTTACATGGACAAGTAAATCAAACAAAGTTGACTTCTCAAGATATGTTTTCTCTCGGCGGGCGTTATAACATCAGAGGGTTTAGTGGTGAAAAAACATTATCAGCTGAGAGAGGGTGGTATTTTAGAAATGATGTGGCGTGGCAATATAAAGAGAGTCATCAACTGTACTTAGGGGCAGATATTGGTCGATTATATGGTCCATCTACAAGGAATTTACAAGGAAATAGGTTAAGTGGGGCAGTATTCGGTTTGAAAGGTCAATTTAACAAATTAGGTAAATGGCATTACGATGTTTTTATTGGGAAACCGATTTATCAACCTAAGGGATTTAAAGCTGATTCAATAGTGACAGGTTTTAATATTAACTATTCTTACTAGGGGGATATTGATGAATACTATTCGTGTTGTTTGTCCTGTTCGTTTTCCAGATAAGGATTGGAGTGAGTCTGAAGTATTGGGAAGCATGGTTTGGTTGTGGCATCATGATACTCTTAGACAAGACGCAACGTTACCAGAAATTATAGGTTTTCTAATGCCACCCATTAAACTTAGGCAGTTTATCCTTTTTTATGATGCTGATAGACCAATAGGCTATATTAGTTGGGCAAATTTTAATGCCTCTACTGAATCTTTATATAGGCAATCTCATTTTAATTTATTAGAGAATGAACAGTATTGGAACTGTGGTGATAGGACGTGGATAATCGATTATTTTGCTCCTTTTGGCGATCATAAAAAAATATTCAATTTATCAAGGAAAATATTTCCACGATCAGTTGTTCGCTTTTTGAAGCACAAAGAATTACAGAGTAAAGAAAATAAGGTATTTCTTCATAGAGGTATAGATGTTAGCCGTGCTGAAATGTATAGCTGGGATAGAAAATATCCCTTAGGCATAGAAATAGAATGAATTAAGGAGAAAAATTATGAATAAGCGTTGTTATAAAGTGATATTTAGTCGTACATTACATTGTTTAGTGGTGGTATCTGAATGGGCTAAGGCATCTGGTAAAAGTCGTGATAAGCTCGTAACAGGGGTATCTGCAAATATCAAAAAAGTATCTTATATAATGCAACGCTTATCTGCGAGTATTTTACTTGGTCTAGGCTTAGCTACATTAAGTTTCCCTTCTTCAGCTGTTGGTATTTCAGAAGATGTACGTGCACCTCGTAATCAACAACCAATGATAGTGAAAGCGGCAAGTGGCGTTACTCAAGTTAATATTCAAACACCTACCTCGGCGGGCGTTTCAATGAACCAATATAGTCAATTTGACGTTGATAATAAAGGGGCTGTTCTTGCTAATAACCGTAAAGCGACTAAAGCTCGGATTGCGGGTTGGGTTGATGCTAACCCTTATTTAGCTAAAGGTGAAGCTGATGTTATTGTTAACCAAGTTAATAGTAATGATCCTAGTCAATTAAATGGCTATATTGAAGTTGCAGGTAAACGAGCAGATGTAATTATAGCCAATTCTGGTGGTATTACAGTTAATGGTGGTGGCTTCTTAAATGTTAATAAAACAATCCTAAGTACAGGGAAAACTCAGCTACACAATGGTAAAGTAACAGGACATCAGATTGAGAAAGGTAAGATTACTATTAATGGTAAAGGTTTAGATGTTCGTGATGGTAATTATACTGCTTTACTTTCTCGTAGTGCAGAGATTAATGCAGGTATTTACAAAGGTGATGGTAAGTTAGATGTTATTACTGGTGTGAATAGTGTTAATAGCAAGGGGAGTATTACCAATAGCAAGTCAGAGTTAGGTGATGCTAAGCATTTAGGTGTTGCTGTTGATGTTAGCCAACTCGGTGGAATGTATGCGGGAAGTATTCATTTGGTTGGTACAGAAAAAGGTGTGGGAGTAAATAGTGCTGGTCAAATACAGGCTAACGTACTTACTCTTAGTGCTGATGGAACCTTAAGTAATCGCGGTAAAATACTTACAGAATCTAGTAAAATAGATAGTAAAGGACTGAATAACAGTGGTGATATTAATTCAGGGAAATTACAGGTATCAACAGGGGCAATAAACAACAGTGGTAGTATTATTCAAACTGGTACACAGACATTAACTATTACTGCTCAGAATTTAAAAAATAGTGGTGGTGTTGGTATTAGCCATAGTAAGGATAATCAATCAGATTCCACTTCAAACACCTCAAATAAACCTTCTCAAAAATCAAAAACATTCAAAGATGGAGTTATAAAAGCGTCAGGCAGTATTAATAATACTGGCACCATTACTGCTGGAGGAAATGTTGTATTAGGATTACAAGATGGACTTGATAATAGCGGTAGTATAAAAGTAGATACCGCGACACTTAAGGATGGTATATTAAGCAATAGTGGTGATATCTTTGTTCAAAATGCAAACCTTACAGGTACTGAGTTATTAAACCATAATGGCTCAATCAATCTTGCAAAAACAGATACATTTAACTTTAATCAAAAAATAGATAACAAGGGTAAAATCACAGTAGCAGATGATATTAAATGGAATACAGATAAATTTAATAATGCTTATACAGGCACTGTTTATACCAATAAAACTTTTACCTTAAATGGAAAAGATTCATCTAATTTAGGTAAGATTATTGCTGATCAAGGTGTAGAGGTTGATAGTACAAAAATAACAAACCAAGGTAGTATTGAAACAAAGAATAAGCTATCTATTACGAGTGATAGTTTAATAAATAAGAAAGAGGGTAAATTAACAGCTTCACAGATTAATGTTGAAAGTAGCAGCATTGATAATGCAGGTAGTATTTCGCAATTGAATAATGCATCGCTAGCAGTGTCTACTGAGCACTTGAATAATTCAGGTAATATAGGTAAGGTGCCGACAAAAGAAGCGTCTAAGAATAGTAATCAAGTAACAAATAATACAGCGATTAACAGCAGTGACGATGGTGCGAATAGCATAATTAAAGCCAAGCAATTAAGTAATACAGGTGATATTGTTAATAATGGTAAGTTAGATGTAACCGTTTCCCAAAAAACAAAGAATACAGGCAATATTATAACAAATACCCTAACTACTAATGATATTGATAATAGTGGAGAAATAAATACCGATCTTGCTAATTTGTCAGGAAATAGTTTTGATAATACGGGAAGTATATTAGCAGAAACGATTAGAGCATTTAATTATACAGAACATATCAATAATGATGGGAATATTGTCACCAAAAATGATGTAAAACTAAAGACTGAAGCGTTTGATAATAGTGGTTCTTTAAGTAGTGCTTTATCAATTGTGAGTGAAGGAAATCAGTGGAAAAATAGTGGTAAGGTTGTTGCGAAGAATAACATAAGTCTGACTAATAATGTAACAGAAAATAAAGGAAAAATATTATCAGGTAAGCAGTTAATACTTGATACAAAGCAACTGACCAATAAACAAGATGCACATATTCAGGCAAATTTACTTAATATAACCACAGAAAATTTAGATAACAGTGGTGATATTGCTCAAACAAACAATAATAAACTGACTGTTAAAGCAGATAAGATTGAGAATAAGAAAGATGGGGTGTTGGGTAAAGCTTTACCTGATAATAAACCACCAGTAGATAATACATCTACGCAAAAAAATGATAAATTAGCCGATGCTACACTTTTAACAGGAACAATAACGGTTAGTAATACACTGACAAATACAGGTAAACTAACAGGTAATAATGAAGTTGTTCTTTCTTCAAATAGTCAGCTATCAAATCAAGGTAAGATAAATGTAACCCAGTTTACTCATACATCAGGAACATTAGATAATCATAGTGGTGAACTAGTTGCAGAAAAAGTGTCTGCATTTGGAGATGTATTTAACAATGAACAAGGTAAGTTACAAGCTCAAACATTCGAGAATATTGACTTTTCTAACAGTATTAATAACCGTGGTGGTAAAATTATAGGTCACAATGATTTTGTGATGAAGACTGCTGATTTAGATAATACACAGTTAGGAGAGGTATTAGGAGCAAATAATCTTAGTGTTGTAACAGATTCTATTAAGAGTGATGGTCGTATAGAAAGTAATAAGAACTTAGTTATTACAGCCAATAAGGTGTTAAGTAATCAAGGTAACATTAATGCAGATAAGCACCTTACTATTACCTCAACAAAAGTTTTAAATGAGAATGAATCAGCAAAAATATCCGCACAGACATTACAAATAAAAACAGATAATCTCATTAATGATGGTGAAATTAGCCAAACAGGTGATGCTTTATTAGCAATTAATGCTAAGAATATAGCTAATAATGAAAAGGCTTCTCTTGGTTCTGCATTTACTCATTCTTCTACTGTAGAAAAAAGAACAACAGATTCAAAGACAGATGGTAAGAAAACTGAGCCTAGTACGGAATCTAGTTATATCAATGTCACAGATTCAATTATCAACAATAATATTATTGCAGCGGGTGGTAAAACATCAATTTTAGCAACATCTAAACTAGATAATACAGGAACAGTTAAAAGTAGTGATTTAAATGTTAAGGGAGCTCTGAGTAATAAAGGTACAATTGTTGCTGATAATGTCACGATTAATGTTGATCAATTTGATAATCAAAGTGAAGTATCTGCACAGAAATTTGATGTACTTAAAGCAACAAATTTTATTAATACAGGAAAAGTACTTGGTAAAGATAGTTATATACTTAATGTAAAACACATTAAAAATACAGGTAAGAATAGTCAATTAGCAAGTGATAATGAATTAACGATTAATAGTGATACTATTGATAATGAAGGAGCAATAGTTGCTGATAACAATACAATTAATGTTATAACATCGTTAGAAAATAAAGGTGTTATCCACGCAGCAAAAAATATTGCCATAACAGGTAAAGAAGCAAGTGTTACTAATAGTGGTAATATCCAAAGTGCCAGTTCATCTCTTACAGTACAGGCTAACTCACTCCAAAATAAGGCGGGAGGGCGTCTTTTTGCAACTCAAAATGCAACAATTGATGTAGCCGAAAAAATCAGTAATAGTGGTGATATCCTTGCAAATAACACACTAAAACTATCTTCAAAATCATTACAAAATAGTATGCCAGCTACATTATCAGGTAAGAATTTGGTAATTAAATCAGATGATATATTAGATAATGCAGGCAATGTAAATGCAAAATCACTTTCTATTATTACCAATGAATTAAGTAATACTGGTACCATTAAGCAAACAGGAGTGGGAGACTTATCTATTCAAGCAGGTAGTGTGGAAAATACTGCTGAGGCAACTCTAGGTCAGTATGTAGAACAAAAGACTACTGAAACCACAAATAATGATAATAATACAGCAATAATACCAACTGACAATATTGGTAATATAACTGTTCAAGGAAAACTGAGTAATAAGAATCAGTTAATAGGTAATGGAAAAGTTAATCTAACATCAGCAAGTGATGTGACTAATCAGGGTGAGGTTAATCTCACTAATTTTACACTAAAATCAGGTGTGCTGGATAACCACTTAGGAAAGATCCATACTGAGCAAGCAAGCCTTCTTGGTACAGATTTAAATAACCAACAAGGTAATTTCATTGCAAATATATTTAAAGCATTTACTTTTAGCAACCACATTAATAATAAAGGTGGGGAAATTTTAGGTAAAGAAAACTTTATTATTAATACTGACGGTAAGTTTGATAATACAAATTCGGGTGTAATATCAGGAGAAAAAGGTTTATCAATAATAGCAAATGCGTTAGAGAGTGATGGGAAAATAGTTAGTGGTAAGCAATTATCTATTGATACAACTTTAGGTAATGAAAACAAAGTCACAAATTCAGGTGTGATGAGTGCTGATACAACTACAAAAATTTCAACAGAAAATCTTAGTAATCTAGGTGATAAGGCTACTATTACAGGTTCACTATTAGCACTAACTACAGATAGTTTGCTAAATTCAGGTAGCATAAGTCAAACCAGTAATCGTGATTTAGAGATTACCTCAGGAAATGTTAAAAATACATCTAATGCTAATCTTGGTGTAAAGATTTCTAACAAACCTTTGTCATCGCAATCAACATCTCCAGCGGCTACAGGGAAAATAGAAACACCAATTTCTTCTGATAAAGGTTTTATTACAGTAACAAATCTATTAAATAATATTAAAGATATTATTGCTTATGGTAAGACTCAATTGATAGCAAAAAATGGTTTGGATAATGCAGGGCGTATTCAAACGGAGAATCTTACTCAATTCCAAGGTGAATTAAGTAATACAGGTATTATTCATACAAATAATGCTTCCTTAGAAGGCTCTATTCTGACAAACACTGCTGAACTGACTGCAAACAAGTTTCATAAATTAGATTTTACTGCTTTGACAAACAGTGGATTACTTTTGGGTACTAAAGATTACATTATTAATGCTGATACATTAAAAAATATTGGTAGTGATAGTCAAATATCAACAGCGGAAAAGCTGACGATTAATAGTGATAGTATAGACAATGAAGGCAGTGTGGTTGCGAATACACAAGCAATAAAGGTAAGTACTGAACTGGAAAATAAAGGCTCTATTTATGCTGATAAATCAGTAGCGATTAATAGTGATAAACAGGCTGTAATAAAAAATAGTGGCGTTATTCAAAGTGGTCACTCGCTTGAGATTAATGCTAAAAATCTCAGTAATAAAGCAACATTGTCTGCTGGTAGCACTGTTAATATTGATATAGCAAAGCGGTTACATAATAGTGGAACAATTAATTCACAAACATTAAACATTACTGCAGAAAGCCTTGGGAATACAGGGAATATTCAGCAAACAAGTACAGGTAGCCTAAATATTGAGTCAGGTAAAACAGTAAACAAAAAAGATGCAGTTTTAGGTCAAGCACCAAAAACAAATAATAATGTTACATTAGATCCTTCATCTAAAGATACAAATACAAGTGTATCACCTGATAGTAAAATTATGGTTACAGGATTATTAGATAATGCAGGGTATATCACAGGTAATGGAAAAGTATCATTAAAGACTAAACATGGATTACAAAACCAAGGAAAAGTGACATTAGATTCCTTTACTTTAAACTCAGGTATATTAGATAATCGATCAGGAAAATTAAATGCTCAAACAATAAATGTTGATGCATCAACATTACTCAATAACAATGGCTTACTCACCGCTAAGAAATTTATACAATTATTATTTAAAGATAGTATTGATAATAAAGCAGGTACAATTAGTGGGCAAGAAAGTTTCACTATTAAGACTGATGGTAAATTTGATAATACTGAGGCAGGTAAGGTGTTTAGTGGCGATAACCTTATTATCAAAGCAGATACACTCGGTAATGCAGGAAAAATATTTAGTACTAATAAGTTATCTTTAGCAATTAAAAAAGCATTAAGTAATCAGAAAAATATTAGTGCTCAGCAGTTAGATATTCACTCTGATAGTTTAGTTAACCAAGGAATAATTTCCCAAAGTAGCAAGGGAAATATAGTAATTGAAGCGGGCAATATTATTAACCGCAAGAAAGGAATGTTAGGTGCTATTGTAGTGCCAAAAAATACGTCTAGTAAAAATAAGGGTGGTAATACTGGCTCTGATGATGTGTCTGGTGTTACTGCAGATGGTTCGGTTATTGTTAATAAATTACTGGATAATTCGGGAAGCATTGTGACGAGTGGTAGTGCTCGTATTACAGCAAATACGGGTATTGATAATCAAGGGGTAATTAAAGCCAGTCAATTAACCTCTAAACAGGGTAAGTTTACTAATACGAATAAAGTATTTGCTGATACAGCTATTCTTAACAGTACAACATTGACAAACAGTGGTGAAATATCAGTAAAAACATTTAAAAAAGTTAAAGCAGAACAATTGATAAATAGTGGCACTGTTATTGGTGAAGAAAGCTATAAAATTAATGCTGATACTTTGATTAATAAAGGAAGTGGAAGCTCTCTTGCTTCTTTAGCTACATTAACCAGTAAGGTTAAAACATTAACGAATGAAGGTCTTATTGAGGCGGATAAGCAAACAATAAATGTTACTGATAAATTAACCAATACAGGCACCATCAATGCGAATAAAGAAATCTCTATTGATGGTGGCACAACCGCAATAATTCAGAATAAAAAGCTGATCCAAAGTAAAGAATCAGGTCTTACTATCAAAGGTCAATCACTTGAGAATTCAGCTTTAACTACTATTTATGCTAAAGGTGAGCTAGGTATAACAACTGCACAACAAATTGAAAATGCAGGTGCAATTAATGGTGCTGATAAATTAACACTTAATGCAGAATCATTAGTCAATCACAAAGATGCAGCAATCCAAACACAAAAAACAGATATTGATGTAACTAAGCAAGTGGTTAATGATGGATTGATAAGTGCTCAGAAAACACAAAAGATTGAAACCAATAAATTAATAAATACAGGTACATTCGGGGCGACAGAAGAGCAAAATATCAATGTAAGCCAGTTAGATAACCGAAATGTGATAAAAACTGGAAAACTAAATATTACCAGTGATATTTTAAAAAATAGTGGTGATATTACACAAACAGGAAATCGCAATTTAAATATTTCTGCTGCAATTTTAGAAAATCACAAAGATATTGGTCATGAAAAGGCAGATTCTGCTTCTTCATCAAAAGATCAAGCAGGTACTACAACGCCTACTGCTGAAGCAGGACGTATTATTGCAGGTAAGTTAATCAATAAAGATACGATAGATGCAGGTGGTCGCATTGATATTAAAACCACCACGGCATTAAATAATAGTGGAACATTATTAGTTGATGATTTGAACGCTGATGGTGAGTTATTTAAGAATAGTAAAACATTAACAGCGAACAATATTACCAGTAAGGCTAAAGATATTCAGCAATCAGGTACACTTAATACTAAGATATTTGACATTAATGGTCAAAATCAAACAGTGGTGAGTAATACAGGTACCACAAATGCTCATTCTGCTGATTGGTCAAATTTAGTTGAGTTAAAAAATACAGGAAAAATTCTTGTTGCAAAAGACTTGGAACTTGGTGCAACGCTTTTCAGCAACTTAAAAGATGCTATTGTAAAAACACAGGGTAAATTAGGTTTCTCAGGTCAAAAAGTTGATAATAAAGGGCAACTTATTAGTCAGTCCCAAACATTTGATATCAGTAATCGTATAGATAATAAAGGTATTATTGCTTCCGCTCAATTACAGAAAATTATGGGTGGGGCAGTATTGCATAACTCATCTAATGCAGAAATTGATGCAGGTCAGATGGATTGGAAATTATCATTGTTAAATAACCAAGGTGCAATTATTCATACAGGTAGTGATACACTAGATATCAATGCGAAGAATGTTGACAATGATAAAGTTATCGGTCGTTCACCTATTGCATTGCCAAATAAGGCAGCGAAGCTAGCCAATACTTCTTCAAGTAAGGGCAAGGTTACTATAGATAAAAACACATCTATACCAACAAATAGTACAATTAGTGTATCAGATACTCTTTCTAATACTGGATTTTTAGTCAGTAATCACAATACGACATTAACTACAAATAATGAGCTTGATAATAGCGGACAAATAGCGGTTAGTACTCTTACAACGCAGGGTAATTCATTAATTAATAGCGGTACTATTAATGCAGATAAGTTATTATCAACTTCTCAGCAAGTTCAAAATACAGATAAGGGGGAAATAGTTGGCGATGATTTATCCTTTACTGGTAAAAAATTAATTAACCAAGGTACGATAGGAGCAGAGACGCAATTAACAGTTAAAGTATCTGATGTTGATAATAGTTCTGGTGAGTTATTAAGTAAGAAAAATTTATCTGTGACAGCAAAAGAATTAGATAATACGAGCGGTAAGATTCATTCTGTTGATAAAGTGATAGTTGATGTAACAGGTGGTACGCTCACTAATCGCTCTGATGGTGATATCTATGGTAAAGATGTCAGTGTTGATTTTTCCACGTTAAATAACCAAGATGGTCGTATTGCAGGACATAAAACAGTAACTCTAACAGGAACTCATTCAATCAATAATAATGATGGCGGTGAATTAATTGCTGGTGGAGAATTAGTTAAAGGCAGTAAATTAGTTGTAGGTGGTAGGTTAACTATTAATGGTGGACAAACACTCAATATTGATACTAGTACAGGAAAAATTAAGGGACAAGATACTATCATTACCGCTAAATCATTAGTTGGTGATGAGAATGTACAGGCTCGTCGAGATTTAGGTTTACATTTACAAGGTAGTTTAAATATAAATAGTGATAAAGTTGTTGATGGAAATCTTGATATTACTAGTGCAGGAAATATTACAAATAATGCAACCTTAAGTGGTGGAAAGACAGCACACCTTCAAGGTTCTGTTATTAATAATGCTGGTACGATTATTAGTAATAATAAAACTCATATTGAGGGAAGTAAACTTACTAATGAAGGTTTAATTAATAGTAATGGTGTTACACATCTTGATGTAGAAAATGAATTAATAAATCAATCAACAGGTCGTATTTATGGTGATAATGTTGCGATTGAAGCTGACACGTTAACAAATCACAAAGCAGAAAATGATGCAGGTGTTATTGGTGCTCGTAAGCAGTTATCTATAGGTGTTAAACATATAAATAATTATGGTGGTGATGAGAAAATAATCGACAGCTCTTCTGATAAAAAAGTAGCTGATAAAAATCCCCAAGATAGTTTGACAAACAAATGGAATAAGGAGAAAAAAACAGCTAAAAAACCAGCTAAAGTTAAGAAAACGAAGCAAGCACAGATTGTTTCTCAAGGAAGTTTATTCATTGGTGGAGACTTAGATCATAACTTAAATGTACAGGGTCAAGCAGATACTTTAGTTAATAAAGGTGGATTAATTGAAGCGAAAGGTGATGCTGATATTGCAGTTAAGGAACTTAAAAATTTAAATAATTATTTTGATAAGGCAGTAGATTTAGCCTCTAAAAAGACTAAGAATATTGTTAAGTATGGTGAAGTGGGGAGTTCAGAGAGGCTTGTAGAAGGTATTGATGGACATTTTAGTGAAGGAAAAAAACATATATACTTTGATTTTTATGATCCTCAAAAAACAGATTTAAAATGGAGAGGTGGACATGCTGAAAATGTTCGTTGGTGGGACTATAATGAAATTACTTATAGAGAAAAAGTTATTGCCAATAATCCAGGGAAAATTATTGTAGGAGGCGATCTACATATTGATGGTAATAACTGGCTGAATGAAACCAGTAAAATTATTGTTGGTGGTCGCTTAACTGGTAATACAGATAATATTATAAAAAATGCGGAGCCTAAAAAAGGTTATGAAACAATAGAAAAAGAAGGAACAGAGGGTCGCTATTGGTATGGAGCAACAAGGGCTGGGAAGTGGAGACATAGAGTTAGACGTAATGAGCATAATAAATCTTTTAGACCACAGCCTGTGATAACAGAGTATGATTTTAAGGAAGGGATCAGTGTCACCAAGGATAATGTTGCCCAACCTAACTTTGAGGGTACTGAAGTAACCACCAATCAGGTTTTAACAGCAAAAGCAATTACGGTTAATAATAAAGGGGTTTCGTTTAAGACATTAGATAAAATAGATGTTCTCTTACCTAAGAGTAACTTATTTATTGTAGATGCTAATGATCCTGATGTACTTATTAAAACGGATCCAGATTTTGTAGGTCATATAGGCTCAGTAAGTTCAACAAATAAGGTGTCAATCAGTAAGAATGATACACAGTCTGTCAAAAAGGAGCATATTGATGACTATGGTAGTGAATCAAGCAAGGCAAAATCAGTCCCTGTAAATAAAGTTAAACTTAAAGATACTGATAAAGCTATTGCGGGTAAGATAACTGCTATTACTGATAAACCTTTGGTAGTAGATGATGTGAACACTGCATCAGTCTCAGATGATGATATTGTTTTATCTGCAAAAGAGGTAAATAAATCACAGGCAACTAAGATTAATAAAACTGAAATTAATGGTAATACTAAAACTATAGAAAGTATTGAACCTATTAAGTCTGGAAAAGTTAATTTAGATGATATTACTGTTGCATTACAAGAGAAAGCGACAGCACGATTAAAAGGTATCGAAAGCTCAATTGATCCTGTTGTTACTCTACAGGGTGATGCCCCACAAGTTGTTACATCAGTGAGTGCTAATCCACAGTTTAATGCTCCGTATGTACCTGCTAAGTTAGAAAATAATCCTGCCTTAAAACCCGATATGCACAAACGTATCGGTGATATGTATTATGAGCAACGTTTAATACAAGATCAAATTACAAAACTCACAGGGCGTCGTTTTGCGTTAGGGTATTACAATGACTTAGAGCAGTATAAGGCCTTAATCAATAATGGTGTTGAGTTTGCAGAGCAATATGATGTTAAATTAGGGGTTAAACTCTCTCCGAGTCAGATGAAACGTTTGACCACAGATTTGGTGTGGTTAGAAAATCAAGAAATCACCTTAACTGACGGTACAAAACAAACCGTTACCGTCCCTAAAGTATATCTCCGCAGTCGCAATACTGATGTGAATACAGCAGGCAGTTTAATCAGTGCTAAGTATATTGACTTAAAGAGTGGTGATATTGGTACGCAAGGTGCTATTGTTGGTTTTGATGGTAATAAACTACGGGCTAATAATTTTGATATTACAGGTAAGGTTGTGGGAGGCTCTGTTAATATTGATGCCACCAACAAAGTGACTATTAACGGTGGTTCTGTTACTGCCGAAGATAAGTTGTTTGTAAAAGGTAAGACTGTTGATATTAAAACAGCCACATCAAGCTATGGTAATGGCAGTGAGTTAGGTAGTGGTACGGTGATTGACCGTGTAGCAGGTTTACATTTAACTGGTTCAGATAAAGCTGATGTAGTGAATGCGATTGTTGTACAAACAGAAAATGATATTAATTTGAAAGGAGCAAAAATCACGAATAATGCTCAGAATAAAGGTATCACACAATTAATTGCTAAAAATGGTTCAGTAAATATTGATGCGGTCAAAACGTCAAGAAAAGAAGGCTTTGGCAAGCTAACCGATAAAAATCATCGCCGATTATCGATTGAACAAGAAGTAGGTAGTCACATTAATTCAAATACTGATGTTGTTATTAAGGCGGGCGATAAGGTAAATATCCGTCAAGGTGAGATTAATAGCACTGCTGGTCATATTGGCATTCGTGGTGAAAAAGGGGTAGAGATTAGTGAGGGGCGTGATAAAGAAAGAATTAAAGGTGCGACCTATGATAAACATAAAGGATTTTTATCGTTATCAACCACTAAAACAATAAGAAGATATGATAATCAAAATAATGTTGCTATTTCATCAAATATCACGGGAAAAACAGTTGCTGTTCAAAGTGGTAAAGATGCAGATATTAATATTACAGGGAGTAATATTCTTAGTGATGATGGTACCTCAGTAGAAGCAGGTGGTAAGGTTACTATTGAAGCCGCTAAAAATTATTCTCGTCATAATGACTTTAAACAAACCAAAAAATCAGGGTTTACGGCTAGTTTATCAGGCGGTGTTGCTAGTATTGGTTATGGGAAGTCTAGATCAAGCCTTGATCAAAAAGGTGCTAGTACTTCTTTAACAGGAAGTATCATTAATAGTCGTAATGGTAATAATACTGTTATTGCAGGTGATGATTTAAATCTTATTGCTTCTAAGGTTTCGGCTGGAGGTGATGTTAGCTTACGAGGTAAGAACGTTAATTTACTCACTGGAGCGGAAGAAAATACGTTAAATATGAAAGCACACAGTAAAAGCTCAGGGTTTTCAGTGGGGTTAACATATTCACCAGCAATGGCATTTGTGAATGCTTATAACGAAAATCGTAAGAGTGGTAGCTTTAGTGATAGTACTGTTGGTAAAGTGATGCAACAGGGTACAGGATTGCTCAAGGCAGGTATGGCAGCCGCTACTCCTGTGGTGGTTACTGCTGGTCATCATAAATCATCAGCGTATAAGAATACCAATGTATCAGATGGTTTATCCAGTGAAGTGAATGCAGGAGGTAAGTTAACTGTTGTTGCCACAGAGGGAAGTATTACTAGTTTAGGAAGTTCATTATCCGCAGGTAGTGATGCACTACTTTCAGCCTACAAAGATATTACATTAGGTTTTGCACGTTCAAGTACAAATCAGACAGCAGATAATAAGAAAAGTGGTTTTAGCGTTGATAATCGAAATTGGATATCTCCTGCAGGAATTTATCGTGATAAAGGTGACGGTCAGGGACAGTTAGACTCTGCAACAGGTACGGTATTATCGGTTGGAGGAAAATCAACACTTCAAACTCAAACAGGTGATATAGATATCGTAGGAAGCAGTGTTGTCTCTGAAGGCGATAATATTATCAATGCAGCTGGGGATGTTAATATCGTCTCAACACAAAATAGCAAGAGTCAAAGTGAGTCTCATAAAAGTAAGGGTATCGGTAGTGCTCAGATATCCGATACAGAACGCTTTGATGGTTATATGAGTGGTAGAAGTAATGCAAGTGATCAAAGTGTAGAGCAAGTGCGTAGCCTTGTAGGGAGTGAAGCAGGGAATGTACATATTCAGGCAGGTGGTCATTATAGACAGCAGGTAGCAGACGTACTTGCCGATAAAGATATTAGTGTTAGAGCTAAAAGTATCAATATTTTAGAGGATATGAATAGTGGTAATAGTCATCAATCTTCTAAGGACTTAAAAATAGGGCAGTTTACAAAGGTGAGTTCACCCTTAATTGACTTGGTTAATGCTGTTGATGAAGCAAGAAAAAGCAAGGCAAATGATAGAGTGAAAAGCCTACAAGGACTAGCGGTAGCAAGTCGAGGATATCAAGCATACGATACAGTAAAAAATGGTGGTGCATTAGTAAAAGTGGAAACAGGGGTTGGTTTTAAAACAGCGAAATCACAGCAAGATAGTCAATATGCACTTTCACAAAGCAATAAACTGAATGCAGGTGGTAATGTAAGTTTAACGAGTACAGAGGGTAATATTCACTTACAAAATACCAATGTTAATGCAGGCAATTTGATAGCGTTAGATTCAGCGAAAGAGATTTTACTTGAATCAGGGCAAAGTCATAAAAAAGCTGATGGCAGTAATAGTAGTGCGGGCTTAAGTGTGGGGGTTGGAGCTTCAGTTGGTGCTCAAACAGGGGTATATGTTTATGGAGAAGCAGGTTGGAGTCAGGGAGAAAACCATCTTGATAGCAATACTCATCGTAATACCACATTAACATCAGATAAGCTAAGCCTTACCAGTAAAGGAAATACCACACTGAGAGGGGCAACGGCTAAGGCAAATCGTATTGATGCAGATATTGGTGGAGAGCTAACAATAGAAAGTCCACAAGATGTTGTTAAACAATCCAGTGAGCAAACAGGAGTGGGAGCACGAGTACAGCTTTCATTAGGTACCGCTTGGGAAGTATCAGGTAATGCGAGCCATTCAGAAGGGAAATCTAATCACCAGCAAGTGAATGAACAATCAGGATTATTTGCAGGTGATGGTGGTTATCACGTTACGGCTGAAAACGTTGACCTTAAAGGTGGAGCGATTGCGAGTACGAATGCCAAAAATAGCGAGCTTATTACAAATAAAATCACTTTCTCAGATGTACAAAATCAGAGTGAAAGCAGTGCGGTGAGTGCGAGTCTTTCAGGAAAAACAGGTGAGAATGAAAATGGACAAGATATCACGAGTGTGAGTCCTAGCTTACCGATGAAAAATGGTAATAATGACAGTTCTGTCACGAGAGCCACATTAACAGAGGGCAAAATCACCTTAAATAAAGATACCAACCCAACACAAACCACTGCAAAAGCGTTAGGAATTAACACCGAGCTTACCAATGCCAATGTTCAAACAGAGACACCAAACGATGTGGGTGAAATGTTGAAAGAGCAAAGTACGATTAACAGTGCCATTGGTGATGTAAGCAGTGCAGTGAATACCTACACACAATCAAAACAAAAAGAAGTTGCAGAAAAACTAAAAACCGCTAAAACCCCACAAGAAGTGGCTGAAATTAAAGCGGAAGTAGAAAGTTGGGGTGTGGGTGGAAGTAATAAGCGAGCTGTTGATACGGTTACCACCTTATTAACCACCGCACTTGCAGGTAAATCACCGACTGAGGTTGCCGCTGCAACAGCTTCCCCCTATTTAAATGAAACTATTCACAAGGCGACAGAGGGTAATAAGACCGCTAACTTATTAGCCCACGCAGTGCTTTCAGCGGTGGAATTTAAAGTCGCAGGTTTAGACCCAACGGTAGGGGCATTATCAGGTGTCGCAGGAGAGGGAACAGCAATGGTTCTGGCTGAGAAAGTGTTTAATAAACCAGCAAATCAACTCACACCAAAAGAGAAAAATATTCTTATTACGGCTTCCACACTAGCAGGCTCATTAGCAGGGGCGACTGGTGGCTCAGTAGAAGGTGCTAATGCTGGTGGAGTGAGTGCGAAGACGGCGGTTGAGAATAATAATTTAGCAACGACGATGGCTAAAAGAAGTTATCCTGTTATTAGAAAGGTTATTTGTAGCCAAAAGTGTCAAGAAGCTATTATTGGATTAGGAATTGGTTCTGCTATTGTTTTATCTAGTTCAGAAATCGAAGAGGCAGTGAGCGTTGCTATTTCACAAGATCCTAGGAAAATATCTAATTTAACAGATTTACAAAGACAGTATTTAAATGAACAAATTTTAAATAAAAAAGGAATATTTATAGGAAATCAGCAGGTATGGATCCCAAATACTAGTGGTGGATTTACTCCAGTTGATCCAGAGCTAGTTGTAACTACATATGGTGGAAAACAAATCATTGATCCAAGAATTTTTGTAGATAATACAGGTGGAATTCAATATCCTGATGATTATGAAATACCAAATAATACAGCAGGAGATATAGATCTTAATACTCTAGATGTTCCTAACCATACAGGTGGAGATCAGTTAGTAAATAAACCTGATCTACCATTAGCTTTAGAAAAAAGTAATGATGAGAAATATTTTACAAAACCTAAAACTGAAGAAATCACTGGTTTTGAAAACTTAGTTAAAGCTAGGAGAAAAACGCTATTGCAAGGAGGAGCAGGTAAACGTGCTAGATGGAAAGATCAAGATGGAAATATTTATGAATGGGATTCTCAACATGGTGCATTAGAAAAATATAATAAACGAGGTAAGCATTTAGGAGAGTTTGATTATAAAACAGGTAAGCAATTAAAATCTGCTGATAAAAAAAGGAGAGTAGAGCCATGATTAGAAAAATTGTAAGAAATATCACAATTTATCATATTGATCATGATGATGTGGTAGAGGAAATTATTATTACAAATGAACAATTTGAATATTTGAAAAGTAAAATTAATAATACAGGAGATCCTAATGTGTATTATATTTATGACATAACTCTAAAAGATTGCTTAAGTGCAGGAATAAAAATTCCCAATAAATATTATACTAATTATGATTTTCAACTGGACTATGAATAAAAAACTGCTGTCCTGTCCGCACTACGGTGTCCTGTCCGCACTACGGACAGCTCTTTCTTTAACTATGATTGAGTGATTTTTAGTCTAAATCTGCCTGCTTTTTTATAAATTAAGCAGGCGATTTTTTATTTCTAGCAAATTTTTTTAGATTTTAATCACTGATTTTTAAAAGTTACTTTAAAAACCTAAATTTTAACTATAATTATACCCTGTTCTCTGCGGACAGTTAAAAGTTGCAAATTTTAGTATAAATCATACCGCTTATTTATGTCTGTTTTTATTGTTTTGATACCAAACTTCATTTGGTGTTTTCCCTTTCAAATTTTGATGAGTGCGTTGGTTGTTGTACCAATATTTAAACAGAGTTAAAAAACTGTTTAACGTAAAATAACTTTCAATATAATGCGTTTTAATCATCGGCTTAAGTGTGCCAAATAATCTCTCTATTCTGCCATTGCACCACGGTGAAGCTACAGGTGTAGTTTGTTTTTTGATATTGACTAATTTTAAAAAAGTTTTAAACACAAAACTATTAAAAATAATTTCATTATCTGTGCGTACCTTTTGAGGTTTGCCATATTTTGCAATGGTTAGGCATAGATAACCGAGTAACATCCAACTGGATTTATTTTTGATAGGTTGCAAATAAAGTAACTTACGAGAGCCGTGATCGAGAATACCCAGTAGCATTTGAGAAGAGTAAAAACTTAAATCCATTGCCCAAGTATGGTTGATTGCCACTGCTAGAGGTAATTTTTGCTTTATTTTATAACGTTGTTGCTGGATCTGATATTGATGTTTTTGAATTGTGTTGGCAACAAAAGTTTTACCAACTGTTTCAGATTTATGTAATTGATTAAAGGTATTCGCTATTTTTCTACAGCCAGTATTTTTACCCATAATAGCTTTAAGGTAAATTACTTCATTAATAACCCATTGTGGTTTAGGTCTGTTTTTGTATTGTGTGTTTTGAATGAGGGGTATTTGTTTGGTTTTAGTATAATAAACTTGTTGTTTTAAATAGTTATATTCGATAAAAATGATAAGAAAAAACAGTAGAAAGTAGAGGTGTCCTGTCCGCACTACGGACAGCTCTTTCTTTAACTATTATTGAGTGATTTTTAAAAGTAACTTTAAAAACCTAAATTTGAACCATAATTATACCCTGTTCTGTGCGGACAGTTAAAAATTGCAAATTTTTATTTAAATCATACCGCTTATTTACGCCTATTTTTATTGTTCTGATAGCAAATATAGATAGAGTTAAAAAGTAATTGAAAGTAAAATAACTTTCAATATAATGTTTAATAATCAATATGTTCTTTCACAAAATAATAACCTAAACACAGGTAGCAGATGTAGTTTCCGATAAAGATATTAGCGTTATTGATAGTAACACACATAGCAATACCACATTAACATCAGATAAGCTAAGTCTTACCAGTAAAGGAAATACCACACTGAGAGGGGCAACTGCCAAAGCAAATCGTATTGATGCAGATATTGGTGGGAAGCTAACAATAGAAAGTCCACAAGATGTTGTTAAGCAATCAAGTGAACAAACAGGGGCAGGCGTACGAGTACAGGTTTCACTGGGAACAGCTTGGGAAGTATCAGGTAATGCGAGCCATTCAGAAGGGAAATCTAATCATCAACAAGTGAATGAACAATCAGGATTATTTGCAGGTGATGGTGGTTATCACGTTACGGCTAAAAATGTTGACCTTAAAGGTGGCGCGATTGCGAGTACGAATGCCAAAAATAGTGAGCTTATTACAAATAAAATCACTTTCTCAGATGTACAAAATCAGAGTGAAAGCAGTGCGGTGAGTGCGAGTCTTTCAGGAAAAATAGGTGAGAATGAAAATGGACAATATATCACAGGTGTGAGTCCTAGCTTACCAATGAAAAATGGTAATAATGACAGTTCTGTCACAAGAGCCACATTAACAGAGGGTAAAATTATCTTAAATAAAGATACCAACCCAACACAAACCACTGCAAAAGCACTGGGAATAAACACCGATATTTCAAAAGCAAATGTTCAAACAGAGACACCAAATGATGTGGGTGAAATGTTAAAAGAGCAAAGTACGATTAACAGTGCAATTGGTGATGTGAGCAGTGCAGTGAATACCTACACACAATCAAAACAAAGAGAAGTTGCAGAAAAACTGAAAACCGCTAAAACGCCACAAGAGGTAGCACAAATAAAAGCAGAAGTAGAACGCTGGGGTGTGGGTGGAAGTAATAAACGAGCGGTTGATACAGTGACAACTTTATTAACCACGGCACTTGCAGGAAAATCACCGACTGAAATTGCCACTGCAACGGCTTCACCTTATTTAAATGAAACTATTCACAAGGCGACAAAGGACAACAAGACTGCAAACTTATTAGCTCACGCCGTACTTTCAGCGGTGGAATTTAACGTAGCAGGCTTAGACTCAGCCACAGGTGCATTATCAGGTGTAGCAGGTGTCCTGTCCGCACTACGGACAGTCTTATCTTTAACAACAAATGAGTGATTTTTAATCTAAATCTGCCTGATTTTTTATAAATTAAGCAGGAAATTTTTTATTTCTAGCAAATTTTTTTAGATTTTAATCACTGATTTTTAAAAGTTACTTTAAAAACCTAAATTTTAACTATAATTATACCCTGTTCTCTGCGGACAGTTAAAAGTTGCAAGTTTTTATTTAAATCATACCGCTTATTTATGCCTGTATTTGTTATTTTGATACCAAACGTCATTCGGTGTTTTTCCCTTTAAATTTTGATGAGTGCGTTGGTTGTTATACCAATATTTAAACTGAGTTAAAAAACTGTTTAACGTAAAATAACTTTCAATATAATGCGTTTTAATCATCGGCTTAAGTGTGCCAAATAATCTCTCTATTCTGCCATTGCACCACGGTGAAGCAACTGGAGTAGTTTGCTTTTTGATATTTACGAGTTTTAAAAATGTTTTAAACACAAAACTATTAAAAATAATTTCATTATCTGTGCGTAACTTTTGAGGTTTGCCATATTTTGCAATGGTTAAACAGAGATAACCGAGTAACATCCAACTGGATTTATTTTTGATGGGTTGCAAATGAAGTAATTTACGGGATCCGTGATCGAGAATACCCAGCAGCATTTTAGAAGAGTAAAAACTTAAATCTATTGCCCAAGTGTGATTGATAGTGACTTCTCGAGGTAATTTTTGTGTTATTTTATAGCGTTGTTGTTGAATTTTATATTGATGTTTACGGATAGTATTTGCCACAAAAGTTTTACCGACAGTTTCAGAGTTATGTAAGCGGTTAAAGGTATTCGCTATTTTTCTGCAACCAGTATTGTTTCCCATTATCGCTTTAAGGTAAATAATTTCATTAATTACCCATTGAGGTTTGGGCTTGTTTTTGTATGGTGTATTTTGAATGGAGATTATTTGTTTGGTTTTAGTATAATAAACCTGTTGTTTTGAATAGTGATATTCGATAAAAATGATAAGAAAAAACAGTAGAAAGTAGATGTAAATAAGTAACATTGTTAGTTTTTATTTATGACTATTGTAGTGAAGTAAAATACATTATTATTTTTTAAAATAATATAGATTGTTGAATACAACCAAAATCTGCTATGGTATTATTTTTAGTAGTATCTAAAATCACTGAAATGGATTATAACTTGATAAGTTAAACAAAAGCATAAATATATGAACTTATTTCTTGTAGAAAAACAGCAAAACTTAGATAGTTATTGTGTAATTGGAGTAAAACCAGATATGCACAAACGCATTGGTGATATGTATTATGAGCAACGTTTAATACAAGATCAAATTACAAAACTCACAGGGCGTCGTTTTGCGTTAGGATATTATAATGACTTAGAGCAGTATAAGGCATTACTTGATAATGGTGCTGAGTTTGCAGAGCAATATGATATAAAATCAGGGGTTAAACTCTCGCCTAGTCAAATGAGACGTTTAACTACCGATTTAGTATGGTTGGAAAATCAAGAAATTACCTTAGCTGATGGCACAAAACAGACGGTTACTGTACCTAAAGTTTATCTACGCAGTCGCAATACTGATGTTAATACAGCAGGCAGTTTAATTAGTGCTAAATATATTGACTTAAAAAGTGGTGATATTGATACTCAAGGTGCTATTGTTGGTTTTGATGGTAATACGCTAAGAGCAAATAATCTTAATATTACAGGTAAGGTTGTGGGTGGCTCTGTTAATATTGATGCCACGAACAAAGTAAATATTGACGGTGGTTCTGTCACTGCTGAAGATAAGTTATTTGTAAAAGGTAAGACCGTTGATATTAAAACAACAACATCAAGTTATGGCAATGGTAGTGAGTTAAGTAGTGGTACAGTGATTGACCGTGTAGCTGGTTTACACCTAACAGGTTCAGATAAAGCTGATGCTTTGAATGCGATTGTTGTACAAACAGAAAATGATATTAATTTGAAAGGAGCAAAAATCACTAACAATGCTCAGAATAAAGGTATCACACAATTAATTGCTAAAAATGGTTCAGTAAATATTGATACGGTCAAAACTTTAAGAAAAGAAGGTTTTGGTAAGCTAACTGATAAAAATCATCGCCAATTATCTATTGAGCAAGAAGTGGGCAGTAACATTAATTCAAATACCTCTATTGTTATTAAGGCGGGCGATAAAGTGAATATCCGTCAAGGTGATATTAACAGTACGGCTGGTCATATAGGTATTCGTGGTGAAAAAGGGGTAGAGATTAGTGAGGGGCGTGATAAAGAAAGAATTAAAGGTGCGACCTATGATAAACATAAAGGATTTTTATCGTTATCAACCACTAAAACAATAAGAAGATATGATAATCAAAATAATGTTGCTATTTCATCAAATATCACGGGAAAAACAGTTGCTGTTCAAAGTGGTAAAGATGCAGATATTAATATTACAGGGAGTAATATTCTTAGTGATGATGGTACCTCAGTAGAAGCAGGTGGTAAGGTTACTATTGAAGCCGCTAAAAATTATTCTCGTCATAATGACTTTAAACAAACCAAAAAATCAGGATTTACGGCTAGTTTATCAGGCGGTGTTGCCAGCATTGGTTATGGGAAGTCTAGATCAAGCCTTGATCAAAAAGGTGCTAGTACTTCTTTAACAGGAAGTATCATTAATAGTCGTAATGGTAATAATACTGTTATTGCAGGTGATGATTTAAATCTTATTGCTTCTAAGGTTTCGGCTGGAGGTGATGTTAGCTTACGAGGTAAGAACGTTAATTTACTCACTGGAGCGGAAGAAAATTGTCCTGTCCGCACTACGGACAGCTCTTTCTTTAACTATGATTGAGTGATTTTTAGTCTAAATCTGCCTGCTTTTTTATAAATTAAGCAGGCGATTTTTTATTTCTAGCAAATTTTTTTAGATTTTAATCACTGATTTTTAAAAGTTACTTTAAAAACCTAAATTTTAACTATAATTATACCCTGTTCTCTGCGGACAGTTAAAAGTTGCAAATTTTAGTATAAATCATACCGCTTATTTATGTCTGTTTTTATTGTTTTGATACCAAACTTCATTTGGTGTTTTCCCTTTCAAATTTTGATGAGTGCGTTGGTTGTTGTACCAATATTTAAACAGAGTTAAAAAACTGTTTAACGTAAAATAACTTTCAATATAATGCGTTTTAATCATCGGCTTAAGTGTGCCAAATAATCTCTCTATTCTGCCATTGCACCACGGTGAAGCTACAGGTGTAGTTTGTTTTTTGATATTGACTAATTTTAAAAAAGTTTTAAACACAAAACTATTAAAAATAATTTCATTATCTGTGCGTACCTTTTGAGGTTTGCCATATTTTGCAATGGTTAGGCATAGATAACCGAGTAACATCCAACTGGATTTATTTTTGATGGGTTGTAAATAAAGTAATTTACGAGATCCGTGATCGAGAATACCCAGTAGCATTTGGGAGGAGTAAAAACTTAAATCCATTGCCCAAGTATGGTTGATTGCCACTTCTAGAGGTAATTTTTGCTTTATTCTATAACGTTGTTGTTGAATTTTATATTGATGTTTACGGATAGTATTTGCCACAAAAGTTTTGCCTACTTTTTCAGTAGTGTGTAGTCGATTAAAGGTATTGGCTATTTTTCTACAACCTGCTTGTTTTCCCATTGTCGCTTTAAGATAAATGATTTTATCAATAACCCATTGAGGTTTAGGATGATTTTTATGGGTATTGGGTTGAGTGGGGTTGGGTTTTGTGCAATAAGATTTTTGTGGTTTTGGGTAGTGGTATTGGATAAGTAATAGAAGGATAAAAAGGGAGATGAGTAACATCGTACCCTCCTGTTTGGTTATGATTTTATATAGGTTTATTTATGAGGGCTATTCTTCAAATTCCCAGTGACCGTTACTGCCTCGACCAATGTATTTTAGATTATCAATTTTGTTGATGTCTCGTTGAATGGTTTTTAGATCTACACCGAGTTCATCAGCTATAGCTTTACGGGTAATTTTATTATTTTCTTTTATGTGTTTTTTTATAATAAGAATACGTTCTTCTTTGGAATATGGTGTAATATTCTTAGGGACATTGTGAGAGACATCCTGAGAGACATCCTGAGAGGCATTACCTACTTTTTGAGTTGCAATTTTTCTTAAAGGTATAATTGTTTTAAAAATATTACCTTCCTCAAATAATGGGATGCTATCCGAGTATAATTTTGTATATTTGTAAGTGTTTCTCATTCCAGAATCTAGCTCATCTGCAAGTCCCATTTCTCTAAATACTTTAGAAATAGTGGGGTTTTTAGGATAAGGTTTAAACTGTAGCAGATCTAATGTTCCCATTTTGTGAGCTAAATTGCTATTTTCTATTGTGATTGCTTCATTATCAATAATAATTCTAGCAGGAAAACCACTTGAATAATCTCGATGTACTAACGTATTAGAAATAATTTCTCGTAAAATACAGTCTCTTGCACTGATATTGTGAATACCATCTAAAAAAAATAAATCATTAAGGTGTTTCTGACCGAATGCGAGCAGTCGCTCGTAGCTATCAATTAAATTTGTAATAACAACATCTCGATCATCATAGCGATCTTGATTTTCAACTCTAAAAATAGCATCAGTTTTATGTTGAGGGAGGACAGACATAATAGAATTATCTTTACCAAATAAAAGGATAGCAGCTAAAGTAATTCCTTCTTTATTCGTTTCAGGATCAACTAAAATCAGGTTGGTACTTCGAAGCATTTCCTGATCGTCCATCTCACCCCAAGGATGATTAGGTAATTTATTTTTTGCCATTTTTCGGGCTTTACTGATAAGTTTAGTATCTAAAAAATCTATTTTTAAGTTTGGATATACTTTATTCACAAAATAAGTATTTTGTTTTCTTGCATACATTTTATAAACAAGTTCTGAGTTATTTGTAATATTAATATCCCCTTCATAGGAGCGATCCAAAATTTTGCCGTTATGACGACAGACTTGATAACCTTCGGGAACGCGTATATAGATAATTAAATTATTATTGATTTCAATTTTTTCAGGAATTAAATACAAAGGAGGAAATATTTTTTGAGGGTTATTAATGGCTGTTGTAAATTCCTTAATAATTTTTTCAGCTTTTTGTTTATTGATACCAATAATCTCTTTGTTATCATTGATACCTAATAAAATATGACCACCATTTCTATTATTGAATGAGCAGACCGTATCAAATACATCTTTTGTTAATGTTGTTTTTGATTCTTTAAATTCAACATCTATTTTTTCACCATTTAAGATTAAATGTTGTATTTCTGTTGGCGTCATTCAAAAACTCCTTATATTTATTATTGCATTATTATGTTTTTTGTATGGGTATATTCTACCGCATTAGTGGGTTTTTTATCTATAAAGAAGATAAATTAATTAAGAGAATATTTTTATTTGTCTATTTTTATGGTGTTATTTTTCATTTAATATCAAATGGTTATGTTGTGGTTGGTTTATTCATAGTGATAATTTTGTGTGAGTATATTTATGCGACTATAATCGAAATTCTTATCTAAAAATAAAACTTATTTTAATTTTGCGATAAGGATTGTAAAAATAGCGTTTTATAAGCGGTTAGATAAATGCAACTTTTTTCAAATTTACATAAAATTAAACAATCCTATAACAAACCTATTTAACTGATGGTTATGATATAAAAACCTTTCAAATTTTGTTAAACTTATTCTCATTCTAGAAAAATAATAGGATCAAAAAATGATTACTCTTTATGGCATAAAAAATTGTGATACAGTTAAAAAAGCATTGAAATGGTGTGTGGATAATAATTTACCAGCAAGGTTACACGATTATCGTGTGGATGGATTAGATAAAGATTGGTTAATTAATATAGAAGCTATTTTAGGTTGGGATAAGTTGGTTAATAAACGCTCTACGACTTGGCGGAATTTAGATTCGGAAATTAAAGATAATTTGAATCGTGAGTTAGCATTAAAAGTATTATTGGAAAATCCTACGTTAATTAAGCGTCCAATTACCATTAAAGATGATGTTATGTTACTTGGTTTTAATGCAAATGAATATACAGCGAAATTAAAATAAAATGAAAACTGAAATTATTGATCTCGCTTGCAATTTAATTCAGCGAGAGTCTATAAGTCCTGAGGATAAAGGCTGTCAAAAAGTGATAGCTGATATTTTAGCCAAAGAAGGTTTTAATATTGAGTGGCTTGAATTTGGGGATACTTTAAATCTATGGGCAACTCACGGTGAAACTCTCGGTAAAAGTAATGACAAAGAAACTTCACCTTGTATCGCTTTTGCAGGACATACTGATGTTGTGCCAGTAGGCGATGAGTCACAATGGCAATATCCTCCATTTAGTGCAGAGATTGTGGATGATACGCTTTATGGACGTGGTGCGGCGGATATGAAAGGTTCACTTGCCGCAATGGTAATTGCCGTTCGTGACTTTGTAAAAAATAATCCAGATCACAAAGGTAAAGTGGCGTTGTTGATTACTTCTGATGAAGAAGCGGCTGCAAAAGATGGAACAGTTAAAGTAGTGGAAACATTAATGGCACGTAATGAAGTGGTTCATTATTGTGTGGTTGGAGAACCATCGAGTAGTCAAAAGTTAGGCGATACGATTAAAAATGGGCGTCGAGGTTCTATCACTGCGGATCTTTATATTGAGGGCGTTCAAGGACACGTAGCTTATCCTCATTTAGCAGAAAATCCCGTGCATAAAGCAACATCAATGTTAGATGAGTTAGTGAATTATCAATGGGATAAGGGTAATGATTTTTTTCCTGCAACAAGTTTACAGATTGCCAATATTCATGCAGGGACGGGCAGTAATAATGTCATTCCTGCACAACTTTATGTGCAGTTTAATTTACGTTTTAGTACAGAAATCAATGCGGAAATAATTAAAAATATTGTCGAAGAGTTGTTAGCAAAACACCAGTTGAAATACCGTATTGAGTGGAATTTATCAGGCAACCCATTTTTAACTGCAGAAGGTAAATTGATTGATATAGCGGTACGATCAATTGAAAAATTTGCAAATATTACGCCTAAATTAGACACATCAGGGGGAACGTCAGATGGACGTTTTATTGCTCAAATGGGAGCGGAAATTATAGAATTTGGACCTTTGAATAAAACCATTCATAAAGTTGATGAGTGTGTGAGTTGTGAAGATCTTGCCAAATCGGGATTGATCTATTTAGATATTTTAACGCAACTGTTAAAATAGTTTTTTTGAGTGATTATTGAGATAATTTTATGAATAGTATGCCAAATATTGGTTTTGTCAGTTTAGGTTGTCCTAAAAATTTAGTGGATTCAGAACGTATTTTAACGGAATTACGTACTGATGGTTATAACATTATTCCAAGTTATGAAAATGCAGATTTGGTTATTGTCAATACTTGTGGGTTTATTGATAGTGCAGTACAAGAGTCGTTAGAAACAATAGGGGAGGCCTTAGCCGAAAATGGGCGAGTGATTGTCACTGGTTGTTTGGGAGCAAAAGAAGATCGTATTCGTGAAGTTCATCCTAAAGTACTTGAGGTCACAGGTCCTCACAGCTATGAAGCAGTAATGCAACAAGTGTATAAATATGTACCAAAGCCTGAATATAATCCTTATGTAAACCTTGTTCCTGCACAAGGCGTTAAATTAACCCCAAAACACTATGCGTATTTGAAAATTTCTGAAGGCTGCGACCATCATTGTACTTTCTGTATTATTCCTTCAATGCGAGGAAAATTAGAGAGCCGTTCTATCACACAGGTTTTAGATGAAGCGAAACGGCTACGAGATTCAGGGGTAAAAGAATTGTTAGTCGTGTCACAAGATACTTCTGCCTATTCTTTAGAACAAGGTAAAGAAAGCCAATCAAAAACGGTATTTTGGCAAGGGAAACCGATAAAAAATAATTTAATTAGCTTATGTGAAGAATTAGGTTCACTCGGTATTTGGGTGCGTTTGCATTATGTTTATCCTTATCCACACGTTGATAATTTAATTCCGTTAATGGCGGAAGGTAAAATTCTGCCGTATTTAGATATTCCATTACAACACGCTAGCCCTAAAATATTAAAAGCAATGAAACGCCCCGGTTCCATTAATCGTACTCTTGAACGTATTAAAAAATGGCGTGAAATTTGCCCTGAATTAACCTTACGTTCTACTTTTATTGTCGGCTTTCCAGATGAAACAGAAGAGGATTTTCAACTGCTATTAGATTTCTTAAAAGAAGCACAGTTAGACCGAGTGGGCTGTTTTAAATTTAGCCCTGTTGATGGTGCAACGGCAACAGATATGCCAAATCAAGTGTCAGAAGAAGTGAAAGAAGAACGTTTTCATCGCTTTATGCAACTTCAACAACAAATTTCCGCACAGCGTTTACAACAAAAAGTGGGCAAAACATTGGCGGTGATTATTGATGAGATTAACGATGAAAATATTATCGGTCGTTCAATGGCAGATGCTCCTGAAATTGATGGTTTAGTTTATGTGGATAATTCTAAAAATGCAGAAATACAAGTTGGTGAAGTGGTAAATGTAGCCATTACAGAGGCTGATGAGTATGATTTGTGGGGAATGTTAGTTTAGATTTTTTCTTAAAATCAATAATGATTATGTAGATGCTATTAAGAAAAGCAAGCATAAAAATTGTAAATTTTAAACTAGATCTAACCGCTATATTTTATTGATTTTTAATATAACTTATTGATGTATAAATATATTGTAGAGACAGGGCATGCCCTGTCTCTACGTGAGGAATTAAATTTGTCAATTCTCGATTTTTTTAGATATCTAGCTTTGGCCACAATACTCCCTTTTGAGGAACACAGCTTATTTTGATTGGTTGATTTTGATAGATAAATTCTAATCGATAAGCGTGTAAATAAACACGATCAGCGTTTTCCCCACTATAAAGTTTATCCCCCAAAATTGGGCTACCTAAACTTTTCATTGCAACACGTAATTGATGGGTTTTACCTGTTTTAGGTTGTAAAATAAAATGGCGTAGGTTGGGTTCAATTGAGCGAGAGTGAAATTGTGTAATAGCAGGATTTTGTTTACTATGACACAGTTTCCACGCACCATTACGAGAACGCTCCATATCTCCCACAATTTTTCCCTGTTTCTTTCTCGGTTTGTCTGTTGCCAATGCCCAATACGTTTTTTGAATTTGATGATTTGCAAAAAGTTGCGAGAATGTGACCGCTACTTCACGCTTTAATGCCAAGATCAACAAACCAGAAGTTACTTTATCTAAACGATGTACCAACCACACTTGTTTTATGCCTAACTGTTGAGCAAGTTGTGAGGTTAATCCTGTTTCTTCATTATCTTTATGAACACTAATGCCCGCAGGTTTATTTATAACAATAAAGTCGTTATTTTGGTAGCAGATTGTAAATTTTTGATACATTTTATTTGATAGATAGAAAATAGAAGAGCCATTGTAACAAAAAATATGAATATGCTCTAATTAAGCAAGCGGTAGGATGTTGATCAAAATTTGCAAATTTTAATTACTATCTTACCGCTTAAATATTGCGTAATAAAATAGTTGCTTGTTATTTTATTACTTGAAATTTATTAAAAATCCCCCATCTATTCGTTGTGATAGTTTGAAGTTTATTCAACATCAAACTTAGAATTTAATCCTTAATATTTAGAGGGGAAAGCAAATGAATATTGAAAAATTTACCAGTAAATTCCAAGAAGCGATTGGCGAGGCTCAGTCGTTAGCTATTGGAAAAGATCATAATTATATTGAACCAACACATTTACTGATTACGTTATTAAAACAATCAGAAGGCAGTGTAGCTCCGCTGTTCACCAGTTTACAAGTTGATGTGGTGGCGTTGCAAAATCAATTAAATACGCTGATTAACAAATTGCCACAGGTTCAGGGGGCAAACACGCAACCAAGCCAGTCATTTATTCGTTTATTAACCTTATGTGAAAAACTGGCGACAGAGATGGGCGATAGCTATATTTCATCGGAAGTATTTGTGTTAGCCGCCTTAGAAGATCGTGGCGAGTTAGGGCAATTATTGAAACAGCTCGGTTTAAATAAAGCGAAAGTACAAAATGCGATTCAACAAATTAGAGGGGGTGAGAAAGTGAATAACCCAAACGCAGAAGAAACACGTCAAGCATTAGATAAATATACCATTGATTTAACCGAACGAGCCAAAGCGGGCAAGCTTGATCCTGTAATTGGACGAGATGAAGAAATCCGCCGAGCGATTCAAGTGTTGCAACGTCGTACCAAAAATAACCCTGTGTTAATCGGTGAACCGGGAGTCGGTAAAACAGCGATTGTGGAAGGGTTAGCACAACGCATTGTGAATAATGAAGTACCAGAAGGATTGCGTAATAAACGTGTGCTTTCATTAGATATGGGGGCGTTGATTGCGGGGGCAAAATACCGTGGCGAATTTGAAGAGCGTTTAAAAGCGGTATTGAAAGAGCTTGCCAAGGAAGAAGGACAAGTGATTTTATTCATTGATGAAATTCACACAATGGTCGGTGCAGGTAAAAGTGACGGAGCAATGGACGCAGGGAATTTATTAAAACCGTCATTAGCACGTGGCGAGTTGCACTGTTTAGGGGCGACAACCTTAGATGAATATCGTCAATATATTGAAAAAGATGCGGCGTTGGAACGTCGTTTTCAAAAGGTATTTATTGATGAGCCAACGGTGGAAGACACCATTGCGATTTTGCGTGGCTTGAAAGAGCGTTATGAAATTCATCATCACGTTAAAATTACCGATCCAGCCATTGTGGCGGCAGCAACTCTTTCACATCGTTATGTTTCCGATCGTCAGTTACCAGATAAAGCGATTGATTTAATTGATGAGGCAGCATCAAGCGTGCGAATGGAAATTGATTCTAAACCAGAACCGTTGGATCGTTTGGATCGCCGTATCATTCAGCTTAAATTGGAACAGCAAGCGTTACAAAAAGAAGACGATGAGGCAAGCCGTCAGCGTTTAGCAAAATTAGAGCAAGAAATGACCGCTAAGGAACGTGAATATGCTGAGCTTGAGGAAGTGTGGAAAGCTGAAAAATCTGCTCTTCTAGGTACTCAGCACTTAAAATCAGAGTTAGAAAATAGTCGTATTTTGATGGAACAAGCGAAGCGTGAAAGTAACTATGAAAAAATGTCAGAGTTGCAATATGGTGTTATTCCAGCCTTAGAAAAACAGCTCAAAGAAGCGGAAGAACGTGAGGAGCAAGGTACAGAAAACCATTTATTACGTACCAAAGTCACTGAAGAAGAAATTGCTGAAGTGCTTTCTCGTGCAACGGGTATTCCTGTGGCGAAAATGATGGAAGGCGAGAAAGAAAAACTACTTAAAATGGAACAGGAATTGCATAAACGTGTGATTGGGCAAAATGAGGCGGTGGAATCCGTCGCAAATGCGATCCGCCGTAGCCGAGCAGGATTATCAGATCCTAATCGTCCAATTGGTTCATTCTTATTCCTAGGACCGACAGGGGTTGGGAAAACTGAGCTTTGTAAAACATTGGCAAATTTCTTATTTGATGATGAAAATGCAATGGTTCGCATTGATATGTCAGAATTTATGGAAAAACACAGTGTTTCTCGTTTGGTCGGTGCACCTCCGGGCTATGTGGGCTATGAAGAAGGGGGCTATTTAACGGAGGCGGTACGTCGTCGTCCTTACTCTGTAATTTTGCTTGATGAAGTGGAAAAAGCCCATAGTGATGTGTTTAATATTTTATTACAAGTGCTTGATGATGGGCGTTTAACAGACGGACAAGGTCGCACCGTTGATTTTCGTAACACGGTTGTGATTATGACCTCAAACTTAGGCTCGGATTTAATTCAAGGTAATAATGATTTTACTTATGAAGAAATGCGGACAATGGTAATGGGGGTTGTGGGGCAACATTTCAGACCTGAATTTATTAACCGAATTGATGAAACGGTGGTGTTCCATTCATTGGGCGAAGAAAATATCAAAGCGATTGCAAAAATTCAGTTACAACGCTTGATTAACCGAATGGCAAGTCGAGGTTATCAAATTGAAGTGAGTGATAATGCCTTAACGCATATTGCAAAAGCAGGTTTTGATCCACTCTTTGGAGCAAGACCATTGAAACGAGCAATTCAGCAAGAATTTGAAAACCCACTTGCTCAACAGATTTTAAGTGGACGATTATTGCCGAATAATTTAATTACACTTGATGTAGTTGAAGGGCGAATTATTGTTTCTCAAGGATAAAGAAGAATAAAGAAAGATAAGTGATAATTTTATGGTAGCTATAAATTTTTAGTTAATACAGAGCAAGAGCTTTTTCTTTTTGGAAAAAATTAAAATGTTTTTGCTCTAGTTTAATCATTTTCTTACTTGTGTATTAGATGAAATTTCTTTATAATTCGCATCTATTGTGTTACATCGTGTTGTAATACAAATCAATGAGGGCGTTTTTGGTACCTCGCAATGGTGTTTAGTTTACTTGGTCAGATTCGGAAGAAAGCAGCCAGAATTAAGTTACCGTGTGCCGAGGAGTTGCTGGAAATGCCCTCACCCTTTTTTCCTCATTTTGAGTATATCAATGACTTCCATTAAACCAAAATTTAAACCTAATTCAATAAAAACGAAAACAAATCTTAAGGCTACTACAACTAAAATAAAGGCTCGTAGACCTTTACCCTCTCTTGAAGAAACAACAATAGTATTATTTAATAAACCTTATGATGTATTAACACAATTTAGTGATGATTCTGGTCGTAAAACCTTAAAAGATTTTATTGATATTGCGAATATTTATCCTGTTGGACGCTTAGATCGTGATAGTGAGGGATTGCTATTATTAACCAATAATGGGCAAATTCAACACCGTTTAGCTAATCCTAAATTTGAGAAGGCGAAAACGTATTGGGTACAAGTGGAAGGTGAACCTTCGCAAGAAGATTTGGAGAAATTACAACAAGGTGTAGTATTAAAAGATGGATTAACTAAAGCTGCAAAAGTGAAAGGTATTGAACCTCCTGAGTTTAATTGGAAAAGTGCCCCCAAAATACGTGAACGTAAAAATATTCCAACGAGTTGGATCGAATTAACAATTACAGAAGGAAGAAATCGCCAAGTAAGAAGAATGACCGCTCATATTGGTTTTCCTACGTTACGTTTAATTCGTGTTGGTTTGGGTGTGTTTAAGTTAAATGGCTTAGGTAGTGGTGAATATCGCATTTTAAATGATGATGAAAAACGTCAATTATTCAAACAATTAAAGCTATGAAGCGATTAAGCAGAGTGTAAATATTGTAATAATTAGGAATTCCCACATTCCTATTTGTTTAATATTAAGATTTTTTCTTGGCAATATGATGGCTCGAATTAATCCACATAAATAAGCAAAAGCAATAAAATAGTAACTAAATAACGCATAACTGATCATCAATAAAATATGTGAGTTTATACTCAGTTTTCTATAGAGCGGATTTTTTCGTTCTCGGGCAACACTTTTAACATAAAATGTAGTAACAGTAAAAAAAAGTGTTGGATGAATTAATATATCGATATTATATTGCTGAGTGGTTAAATAATAGCCTGCCATCCCTACAATACCAAAAATTAAATAGCCTGTAATATCATTAATTAGATTGCGTTCATCTTTTTGTTTTGTATAGTAAATTTGGACTAGTACAAGCGGTATCATTGGAATAAAAAATTGCAAAATTTTAGGTTGATAAAAAATGACAGGAAGAGCAAAAATAACACTGATAATTGCATAAATTATTACCCATTTTTTGTTTCTAGTCGTAGGTTTTCTATTAAATAGGGCAAGAAATGGATAAGAAAAAAGATATAAAAATAACCAAGAAAGAGTAAAAAAAATATAAATAAAATGAAAATGAGTGAGACTTATACCGTATAAAAGAGGTATAAATGCCATCACTAATGCACCATATTGATTTGAAATAACAGGCTTATTTTTTATCATTTTTATTTGTTATATAAAAATAAAGGCTGACAAATGCCAGCCTCAAATAACGAATTAGAATAGTTTTTTTGCGACTTCAAAGAGTTTTTCATCAAATGGACGTTTCATTGTAGTAATTGCTTCAATGATGTCGTGATGAACAAGCTCTTCTCTTTGCATTCCAACACAGCGTCCAGCGTGTCCTTCTAGTAATAATTCAACAGCATAAACCCCCATGCGAGAGGCTAAAATACGGTCAAATGCACAAGGCGAACCGCCTCGTTGAATATGTCCTAAAATCGTTGCACGAGTTTCATTTCCTAATCTTGCTTCAATTTCTTTTGCAAGTTCGTGAACATCACATTTATGTTCTGTAATGGCGACAATTGCGTGACGTTTTCCTTCATTTAGATCTGCTTCAATATTTTTGATGAGATCTTCTCTATCAAATTCTTTTTCTGCGGTAACGATATAATCACAACCACCAGCGATTGCTGCATTAATAGTTAAATCACCACAGTAACGTCCCATAATTTCTACCAGTGAAATACGACGATGTGAGGTTGAAGTGTCACGAAGATAGTCAATTGCGGTTAACACGGTTTCTAATGCGGTTTGATATCCGATACAGTAGTCTGTACCTGGAATATCATTATCAATAGTACCAGGTAAACCAATGCAAGGGTAACCAAATTCTTCAGTAATAAGTTTAGCCCCCATATAAGAGCCGTCTCCACCGATAACAATTAACGCATCAATATTGTGTTTTTCTAAAGTTTTGACTGCTTGTTTACGAACTTGTGGATCTTTAAATTCTGGAAAACGGGCAGAACCTAAAAATGTTCCGCCTCTATTTAATTTATCTGCAACTGAATGATGCTCTAGTTTGATCACTTGATCATGATACAAACCATAATAGCCATCTGTAATACCATAAACTTCTAAGCCTTCACTTAGCCCTGCACGTACAATCCCACGAATTGCGGCATTCATACCTGGCGCATCGCCACCACTGGTTAAAATTGCAATTTTTTTAATCATAAAATATCCTTAAAAATAGAGTTAAATTTATTAAAATCCGAAATGCTGTAAAGATTACCTTATTCGTATTCTTGATTCTAGAAAAAATACGTAAAATTAGTCAAAACTTTGATCTAACAACGAGTTTCAGTTGGAAGCGTTGCTTTTTGCCACGCTTCAAAGCCACCAGTAATGCTATAGACATTATCAAAACCTTGTTCAACTAAAAATTGTGCCGTATTACGACTGCTTATTCCGTGATAACAAAGTACCATAATATGTTGATCATAATCATAATTATCTAAAAACTGACCATAACTTTTATTGGTTAAGTGAAAAGCTGTCTTTGGGTGACTTTGCTCATAATGAATATTGTCTCGAGTATCAACAATAATTGCGGTGTTATTTTCAATTTTTTGCCAAGCCTGTTCAGGACTAATTTCAGTAAAGGTATTCATAGAGAGTCAGTTAGTTTAAGTTTAGTTTATTTTAACGTAAAAGCGAGATAACAGAAAGATAAAAATTTTAGTATTGTTATATTGAAATTTGAGGCAGATGAATTATAATTGATAACAGTTATCAAAATTATTTGATGGTTTTTTTATTTTTTAAGGAATGTTATGGAATCTTTATTTCAATTTTTACATTATAACAGTGATTATATTATTTTTGGTCTCTTAGTTTTGATGAGTATTGTGTTAGTTTGGAAAGTGATTGAGCGAGTTTTATTTTATAAAAATGTGAATGTGAGTGATTATTCAACTATTGAAGAGTTGGAGATCGATTTAACGCATAATCTTACTACCATCTCAACGATTGGTTCTAATGCACCTTATATTGGTTTGTTAGGTACAGTTATTGGTATCTTATTAACTTTCTATAATCTTGGACACGCTGGCGGTGATTTAGATGCAGGTTCAATTATGGTAAGTTTATCTTTGGCACTAAAAGCAACCGCATTAGGGATTTTAGTCGCTATTCCTGCGATGATGTTTTATAACGGTTTTAATCGTAAAGTTGATGCAAATAAATTGATGTGGCTGGCACAACAGAAAAAATCATCATAAGAAACAAGCGGTTACTTTATAATAAAAATTTACAAATTTTAGGAAAAGAATGAAAAAATTTGATGAAATAAATATTATTCCATTTATTGATATTATGTTGGTGTTACTGGCAATTGTGCTAGTAACCGCTTCATTTATTTCTCAAGGGAAGATACAAGTCAATGTACCTCAAGCAAGTACGACAACCACTTTTCAAGCAGATGACCTTGCTAAATTATTGACCATTAATGATAAAAATGAATTTTATTTTAATGATAAAATCATTACTAAAGAGGAATTAGAGAGAGAAATTTCAATATGGGATAAGACCCAAAAAGTGACATTAAAAGTCGATTCTGCCGTTACTTTTGATAAATTTGTTGAATTAACGGATTTGTTATCAAAAAATGAAATTAAAAATGTAGCTATTGTGACGAGAAAAGAGCAAAAATAATGAAAAATAACTCTCGTATTGGCTTAATTTCATCACTACTTATTCACTCAGGTGTTTTTGCCGCTATTTTTGTTGCAATAGAGAATGCCGCTCCCGTTAATTATGTAGAAGAGCAGGTGACCAGCATTTCTATGGAAATGATGACAGCTCGCTTAGAGCAACAGCAAGTGGCGGTAAGAACTGAAGTGACACCACCTCCTGAGCCAGAGAAAGTCATTGAAGATGTTATTGAGCCAAAGAAAGTTGTAGTACCCGTACCTGATAAAAAAGTTAAACCTCTAGAAAAGAAAGAGAAGAAAAAAGAAAAAAAGAAAGAAGAGCCAAAGGAAAAACCGAAAAAGAAACAGAAAAAGAAACCGAAAAAGAAACAGCATAAAAAGAAAAAACATCAATCAATTAAAGCAAAAGAAGTGGGTAAGGTTGCAAGAAGAGGGGTTGTTGAGAAAGCAAAATTTAATCAAGGAAAACAAGATCAAGCGGGTAAGAATGATGGAGCGAAAAATGGTCACTCCGTACAATCAGGTAAGGTCTCATCAGGGATTGTGAATGCTTATAAAGCACGTTTACAAAGAGCTTTACAACGTCAAGCAATGCGAAGTTATCCTACTCGAGAAAAACGGATGTACAAACAGGGAACTGTTATTATTGGATTTACAGTAAATTCATCTGGAAATGTAGTTGATGTTAAAGTTGTTAAATCATCAGGAAATCGTAATTTTGATAATGCAGCAGTGAAAGCCGCGAAAAGGACAAAAATGAATTCTGCTCCACCAGGAGGGGTATTGCATATTACCTCTGTACCAATTCGATTTTCATTACAGCAATAGCTTGCCTTAATTAACGGTGTTCAGTAAAATGACACCGTTTTTTATTATAAATTTAAGAGGAAAAAATCAATGATGGGAAAAGGTGGTTTAGGTGGCTTAATGAAACAAGCACAACAAATGCAAGCTAAAATGCAAAAAATGCAGGAAGAGATTGCGAAATTAGAAGTAATAGGTGAATCTGGTGCAGGTTTAGTGAAGATTACTATTAATGGTGCTCACAGTTGTCGTCGTATTGAAATAGATCCTTCTTTGATGGAAGATGACAAAGAAATGTTAGAAGATTTAATTGCAGCAGCCTTTAATGATGCAGTACGCAGAGCAGAAGAGTTACAAAAAGAGAAAATGGCAAGTGTCACTGCGGGGATGCAGTTACCACCAGGGATGAAAATGCCATTTTAATCACTCCTTATGTTACTTATTCTATTTCTATAAAATAATAATTAATAAAAGGCGGATAAATTTTATTCGTCTTTTCTCTATCTAAGTGATAACAATTTATGCAAATTAGTCCTTTACTTGAAAATTTAATTGAAGCGTTAAGAGTATTACCTGGCGTCGGTCCTAAATCAGCACAGCGAATGGCTTACCAACTTTTACAACGTAATCGTTCTGGGGGGATAAATTTAGCGAAAGCATTAGAAGAAGCAATGACATATATCGGTCATTGTGAATCTTGTCGGACTTTTACAGAACAAAAAATATGTAATATTTGTAAAAACCCACGTAGACAATCTAATGGGCAATTGTGTATTGTTGAAACGCCTGCAGATATTCAAGCAGTGGAGCAAACGGGACAATTTTCAGGACGTTATTTTGTTCTAATGGGACATTTATCTCCTTTGGATGGTATTGGTCCTCGTGAAATAGGATTAGAGATATTACAGCAGCGTCTAGAAACAGAATCTTTTTATGAGATTATTTTAGCAACCAACCCCACTATTGAAGGTGATGCAACGGCAAATTATATTGCGCAAATGTGTCAACCTTATAATATCAAGGTAACACGTATTGCACACGGTATTCCTGTTGGAGGTGAGCTTGAAATGGTTGATGGCACGACACTCTCGCATTCCTTTGTAGGAAGACGAGATCTCAATATCTGATAGTTAAGGAGTAACTTATGGTAACGTTTTTCAAAAAAATATATCAAATTTTTCGTTTTTTAAGAGAAATGGTAATAAATTTATTTTTTGTATTATTTATTATTATTTGTCTTTCAGTCTTTTCACTGATACAAAGTGATAAACCTCAGAGCCAGCAAGTGGCTAATTTTCAATCTGGTGCATTAGTATTAAATCTAAATGGATATTTAGCAGATAACCACGATGAATTGGGAGATTTTTATCATTTATTGGAATCTGAATTAGGAAGTCAAAAGCAACCAATCAAAATATCTGTTTTTGATGTGACACGAGTGATTAAACGTGCAGCTTATGATAAAAAAGTAACAGGTATCGTATTAGATTTGCAACAATTTTCGGGGGGCGACTTTCCTTCTATTGAATACGTAGGGGAAATTTTAAAAGAATTTAAAAAGGTAAGTAATAAGCCAGTGATTGCAATAGGAGAATATTACACTCAAAAGCAATATTATTTAGCAAGTTTTGCCGATAAAGTTTATCTCAATAAAGCAGGTGTGGTTGATTTACACGGATTAAGCTATTCTAATTTATATTTTAAATCATTATTGGATTATATCGATGTACAGCCTCATATTTTTAGAGTAGGAACTTATAAGTCGGCGGTTGAACCCTTTATGCGTGATGATATGTCACCAGAAGCGAAACAAAATGCAACACTATGGTTAGATGGGTTGTGGAGTAATATTCAACAAAAAATAGCAGATAACAGACAAATTCAAAAAGAAAATGTGTTACCTAAATTTAAAAACTATCTTGAACAATTTAAGAAAGCGAAAGGTAATTCAGCAGATTTTTCCCTTAATCAAAAGTTAGTTACTGAGTTAGTTACAAAACCTCAAATATTGTCTATTTTAAGAGAGATGTTTGGAGAGGATGAGGATAGGGGGTATCAGCATATTGACTATTTTGATTATGCAACTTTATTATCTAGTCGCTTTTATGTTGAAGGGAATAAAATTGCAGTAATCAATGTAGAAGGTGAAATTGTTTGGGGTGAGAGCGATAATAAAACATCAGGTAGTGATACTATTATCGAACAATTACAGATAGCAAAAAATTCAGAGAGTGTACAAGGTGTGATTTTACGAGTGAATAGTCCTGGTGGAAGTGCGTTAGCTTCTGAGCTTATTCGTCAAGAAATTGATGCCATTCAAAAATCAGGCAAGCCAGTAGTGACGTCGATGGGTGGAATGGCAGCATCTGGTGGTTATTGGATTTCTGCCACAACAGATAAAATTATTGCAAGCCCTAATACGCTCACAGGTTCGATTGGTATCTTTGGATTAGCGATGAGTGTTGAAAAAACAGCTAAAAATATAGGAATAAATGAAGATGGTATTGCAACATCATTACTTGCTAATCAAAGTCCATTTAAAACCTTAAGTAAAGAGCAAGGTGAACTTATTCAATTGAGTATTGAAAATGGTTATGAACATTTCCTTGATTTAGTGAGTCGAGGTCGTAAAATGACCAAAGAACAAGTAGATAAAATTGCACAAGGGCAAGTATGGTTAGGAGAGCAAGCCGCTAAAAATGGTTTGGTAGATAAACTAGGGGATTTTGAAACAGCTTATGATGAACTGATGGTGCTTATTAATGAAAAAAGAGCAGAGCAGGGAAAACAAAAATTGGAAAATCTTCGAGCAGTTTGGATTTTACCACAAGAAAAAGGCTTATTTAGTAGTTTTACCAGAAATTTTAAAATGAATGTACAATTAAAATTAACACAATGGTTGGATATTCCTTTTATAGAACAAATAAAACAAAAAACACCTTTTATGCCCAAATTAAATGATCCAAAACAGAGTTATTTATATTGTTTAAATTGTGGAACAGTCAAATAAAAAGGACACATAATGAAAATTTATTTATCAACACAACCTGCTCCAGAGCAATGGGGTAACAATGCCTTAATTTCATTTAATGATGAAGGTATTATTATTCATTTAAGAGACAATGCGTTAAATAGTATTCAACAAGCAGCAAGAAAGATTAAAAATCAAGGTATTACAACCGTTTCTTTAATTGGTAATGCGTGGATGTTGGAAGAATGCTGGGCATTTCAACAAGGTTTTGTCAGTGTAAAAAATTGTGGAAAAATTAATTTCCCCAAATTAACAAAACAAGAGCAATCTGAACTAGACGCTCGTATTCGATGCACACAGTTTACTAAAGAATTGATTAATGCTCCTTCTGATGTAGTAACACCTGAAGTATTGGTTCATAAAGCGGTTACATTTATCGAAGAATTTGCAGAAAATTCAATTTCTGTGAAAGTAATTAGTGGCGAAGCGTTAAAAGAGCAAAATTATCAGGGCATTTGGGCTGTGGGTAAAGGTGCCGTTAATTCACCCGCAATGCTGCAGTTAGATTACAATCCAACTAATGATGAAAATGCACCTGTTTTAGCTTGTTTAGTCGGCAAAGGGATTACTTTTGATACTGGTGGCTATAGCTTAAAGCCAAGTAACTCGATGGAAACAATGCGTACTGATATGGGAGGTGCTGCGTTATTAACGGGTGCATTAGGATTAGCTATTGCTCGAGGTTTAAAACAACGTGTAAAACTCTATTTATGTTGTGCTGAAAACTCAATCAGTGGTCAAGCAATGAAACTGGGTGATATTATCCATTATAGCAATGGGGTATCTGTTGAAGTATTAAATACAGATGCTGAAGGGCGTTTAGTTTTAGCGGATGGTCTAATTGAAGCGGATAAACAAAACCCTAACTATATTATTGATTGTGCGACTTTAACGGGTGCAGCAAAAATGGCGGTTGGCAATGATTATCATAGTATCCTTTCTATTGATGATCAGTTAATTGAGCAATTGCTTACTTCAGCTAAAGCAGAAAATGAAAAATTTTGGCGATTACCTTTTGAAGAATTTCATCGTAATCAAACCGCTTCTTCTTTTGCTGATATTGCAAACGTGGGCTCTTTGCCTGCTGGTGTTGGTGCTGGTGCAAGTACGGCAACGGCATTTTTGTCTTATTTTGTAAAAAACTATGCACAAAATTGGCTACATATTGATTGTTCAGCGACTTTCCGTAAATCACCAAATGAATTATGGGCAACTGGAGCAACAGGAATTGGTGTCAAAACATTAGCCAATTTATTGTTAAAATTATAAGGAATGATAAATGTTATCTGGTTTATTAATTGTGTTTGTGCCACTTTTTGTAGGCTATTTGATTCTAATTAATCAAAAAGAGTGGTTAAATCGAATAAACCGTCTTTCAACCTCTTGCCTTTATCTTATTCTTTTTTTAATGGGAGCCTCGTTAGGGCAACTCAATGATCTTGGAACGGTATTGCCTACTATTGGTTATACCGCATTTCTGATGGCGATAATCATTCAGTTGTGTAATATAATTTGTTTACTGCTATTCGATTTACTTATTCCTTTTCGTTTAGAAACACAAAGTAATGAAGTAATGCTATCTCGTTCAAAATTATTATTAGAATCTACATTGTTATGTTCAACAGTATTTATCGGTGGCTTAGTTGGTTTTCTAACTAAAGATACCGTGTTACTCTCATCTCATTTAAGTGTTTATCCTCTTGTGATAATGATTTTTTGTGTAGGTGTTCAATTAAGAAATAGTGGTATTCCGTTACGAGATGTTTTTCTTAATAAAAGGGGTATTCAACTTTCTATCGTAATGTTAGTTAGTACAATGATAAGCGGTATGATCATTAGTGTTTTTTGCAATTTTTCATTAGTGCAAGGATTAACTTTTGCATCAGGTTTAGGTTGGTATTCTCTTTCAAGTGTATTGATTGGTGATGCTTGGGGAACCGTAGCGGGTTCAACTGCTTTTTTTAACGATCTTTCTCGTGAACTTATTTGTTTATTGACTATCCCATTTTTTATGCAACGTTTTCCTTCAACTGCAGTGGGATTAGGTGGTGCCACTTCACTTGATGTCAGTTTACCCATTATTCAAAAAACAGGTGGAATGCAAGTGGTACCAATTGCTATCAGTTTTGGATTTATTATTAATATATTAGTACCTATATTACTGCCTTTATTTATTGGATTAGCTTAAACAAAGCGGTAAGATAATAGCAACTTTTTGCAAAAATAAAATAGTAGTAGTTAGAATATGAATAACCCTCTCATTTGAGTTGAGACTATTTTTTTAGTATAAATATATTTTCTTGAAAATGGTTATTTAGTGATGTGTTTAGTGCGTTTGTTTAATGCTTTTTTAGTCATCTAAGGTTAGTGTTTGTAATATTCATTTTTTATATGTTTTACCCTCTAGCCAAAACAAAATTAAATAGGTACAATCAATCGTTTGTAGCAAGTAATATTTCAACGGAGAAACTTATGTCGTGGAATGAATCAGGTAATCAAGATCCTTGGGGAAAACCAGGTGACAAAAAGCCTGAAAATCAACAAGAACCTCAAAAACCCAAAAATGATCAGCAACCGCCCGATCTGGAAGAGGCATTTAATAATTTATTAAAAAAACTAGGGAACTTTAAAGGCGAAGGGAATAATAACCAAAATAATCCAGTGCCTCAGTTAACAAAATTACTTCCTTTTGTGTTAGGTTTAGGTATTTTAGTTTGGGCAGGATCTGGATTTTACACAATTAAAGAAGCTGAACGTGGCGTTGTTACTCGTTTTGGTAAAGTAAATGATATTGTTATGCCTGGTCTTAACTGGAAGCCAACGTTTATTGATAAAGTTATTCCAATTAATATTGAACGAGTGTCTGAATTAAATACTCGTGGTTCAATGTTAACACAAGATGAAAATATGGTTTCAGTTGAAATGACAGTGCAATACCGTATTGATGATCCTGCTAAATATTTATTTAGTGTAGTCAATCCTGATGATAGTTTAAAGCAAGCAACAGATAGTGCATTACGTTATGTTATTGGTCATATGACAATGGATGATATTTTAACCACTGGACGTGCAGTTGTACGTGAAAAAACGTGGAAAGAATTACGTGAAATTATCAAAACTTACGATATGGGATTATTAGTAACGGATGTAAACTTCCAATATGCTCGTCCTCCAGAAGAAGTGAAGGATGCTTTTGATGACGCAATTAAAGCACAGGAAGATGAACAACGTTTAATTCGTGAAGCTGAAGCCTATGCTCGAGGTCAAGAGCCAATCGCACGTGGTAATGCTCAACGTATTTTAGAACAAGCAAGTGGTTATAAAGAAAAAGTTGTCTTGAATGCAAAAGGGGAAACCTCTCGTTTTACTCAGCTTTTATCTGAATATAAATTGGCACCACAGATAATGAAAGAACGTTTATACCTTGAAACAATGGAAAAGGTAATGAAAAATACGCCTAAACTAATGATGGATGATGTGAAATCAAATAATTTGATGGTATTACCAATAGATAAATTGATGAATAAATCATCATTACCAGAAATAACAGAATCTCAAACTCAACAAGCGGTCACATTATTACCAAAAAATACAAAAATGGTAGAATCTAAAGTGGCAACAGTACCTTATAGTGCTGATGAAGTCAGAGAAGAGTCTAGTCGTAAAGGGAGATTTGAATAATGCGTAAATTATTATTACCAATCATTGCTGTTATTGTCTTTGCTCTTTTCCAATCTCTTATTGTGGTTCAAGAAGGTCAACGCGGCATAATGTTACGCTTTAATAAAGTACACCGTGATGCAGACAATAAAGTCGTCGTTTATACACCAGGTTTACATTTTAAAGTCCCTTTCTTTGATCACTTAAAAGTGCTTGATGCTCGAATTTTAACTTTAGATGGTGCAGAAGATCGTTTTGTTACTGTTGAGAAAAAAGACTTGTTAGTTGATTCTTATGTTAAGTGGCGAATTAGTGATTTTGGACAATTTTATATGGCTACTGGTGGCGATTATCATAAAGCAGCGAGCTTATTAAAACGTAAAGTAAATGACCGCTTACGTTCTGAAATTGGTTCTCGTACCATTAAAGATATTGTTTCTGGCTCTCGAGGAGAATTAATGGTTGATGCTCAAAAAGCATTAAATATCGGTAGTGATAGTGCTGAAAAACTAGGAATTGCTGTAATTGATGTACGAGTAAAACAAATTAATCTACCAAATGAAGTGTCTTCTTCTATTTATCAGCGTATGCGTGCAGAACGTAATGCAGTAGCAAAAGAACATCGTTCACAAGGGCAAGAAAAAGCAGAGTTTATTCGTGCGAATGTAGATAAAAAAGTAACCTTAATTTTAGCTAATGCAAATAAGAAAGCGGCAGAATTAAAAGGGGAAGGGGATGCAAAAGCTGCAAAAATTTATGCGAATGCTTTTGGACAAGATCCAGCATTTTATAGTTTTGTTCGCAGTCTAAAAGCGTATGAAAATAGTTTTGGAGAAGGGAAAAATAATATGATGCTAATTAAACCAAATAGCGAATTTTTCCGTTTTATGCAACTACCTACAGAGTAAAAGTATTTAAAACCCAATGAAAATAGCATTGGGTTTTTTATTGTCATTTTTTATGTAATTAAAAATTTATGGTAAATAAAACCAATAGAATAAATTAAACGGAGGCGTTTATTATGGGAAAAAGTGTAGCAGTCCTTGGTGCTCAATGGGGTGACGAAGGAAAAGGCAAAATAGTTGATTTATTGACAGATCGTGCAAAATACGTTGTTCGCTATCAAGGTGGACACAATGCAGGGCATACCCTAATTATTGATGGAGAGAAAACCGTTCTTCATTTAATACCATCAGGTATTTTACGTGATAATGTGACCTGTATTATTGCTAATGGTGTTGTACTTTCACCAGAAGCATTGATGACGGAAATGAAAGAATTAGAAGCTCGTGGCGTTGATGTGCGTGGACGTTTAAAAATCTCAGAGGCTTGCCCATTGATTTTACCTTATCATATCGCAATGGATAATGCGCGTGAGAATGCGTTAGGTAAAAATAAAATCGGTACGACAGGACGTGGAATTGGTCCTGCTTATGAAGATAAAGTGGCACGTCGTGGTTTACGAGTAAGTGATCTTTTCGATAAAGAACATTTTGCTGAAAAATTAAAAGACATTTTAGATTATTACAACTTCCAGCTTGTCCATTACTACAAAGCTGATCCAGTAGATTATCAAAAAACTTTAGATGATGTATTTGCTGTTGCAGATGTCATCACTGCAATGGTAGAAGATATTACCACGTTATTACACACCGCTCGTGCAAATGGCGATAATATCCTATTTGAAGGAGCACAAGGAACAATGTTAGATATCGATCACGGTACCTATCCATTTGTGACTAGTTCAAACACGACCGCAGGTGGCGTGGCAACAGGTTCTGGTTTTGGTCCTCGTAATCTTGATTATGTATTAGGTATTATTAAAGCCTATTGTACACGTGTTGGAAGTGGTCCATTTACAACTGAATTATTTGATGATGTGGGAGCAACCATTGCCAAACGTGGTAATGAATTTGGTGCTTCAACAGGTCGTGCAAGACGTTGTGGTTGGTTTGATGCAGTGGCAGTACGCCGTGCGGTGCAAATTAACTCAATTTCAGGTTTCTGTATGACAAAACTTGATGTTTTAGATGGCTTAAAAGAGCTTAAAATCTGTGTGGGCTACAAAATGCCAAATGGTAAAGTAGTAGAATATGCACCAATGGCAGCGAAAGACTGGGAAGGTGTTGAGCCAATTTATGAAACAATGCCAGGTTGGGATGAAAATACTTTTGGTGTAACAAATCGTGATGAGTTACCACAAGCTGCGATTAATTATATTAAACGTATTGAAGAAGTGGTTGGTGTGCCAATCGCCATTCTTTCAACAGGTCCAGATCGTGTAGAAACGATGATATTTAGTGATCCATTTGATGTTTAATTAAAAATAGACAATAAAAAACCTACGATTTTGATCGTAGGTTTTTTTATTGCTCAACCTAAACTATGCTTTTTTTAAGAATTCTGATTTCAGCATAATTTTGCCACAATCTACATCGTGATCGCCATCCACTAAACGAATTTTTTTATATTTTGTCCCCTTTTTTAATACTTGTGATGAACCTTTTAATTTTAAATCTTTGATTAAAATAACATCATCACCATCAGCGAGTAGATTACCATTACTATCTTTTACAATTAACTGGTCTTCATCATTATTTTCTACTTCTTCACCAGTCCATTCATAAGCACATTCGGGACAAACAAATTGAATTGAATCGTGATAAGTATGTTCACTACTACATTTTGGGCAAATTGGAAATTCCATAAATAATCCTTAGAAACTAATATTAAGTTAAAAACAAAGGCAATATTGTACTGCTTTTAAGCTTATTTGTCTTGTCGAATTCGCCAAAAAGTGGCAAAACGAGGTTTACCTTTTGATGTAAATCCACGATATTTGTAGGTGATTACAGAGCCTATAGCGGGTGGATTTGTTCGATCTTTATCTGAAAAACCTGATCCAATTTTAAATTTACCGTAGCTATTTGAACAGCTAACAGACCCCATTTTTCCTTGATATTTCCCTTTACCAAGATGATGAGCAGTTACCGTACATTCATCATCATAAACGGCTTTAAATTTTAAAATTTGTGATGAGCGACCATTAATATAAGAAGCCTGAGGATTACGGATAACGATGCCTTCACCTTTTAAACCTTGTACTTCAGTAAAAAATTGATTGAGCTGGCTTTTATTTTTAATGGGGATCTGTTTTATAATTTTAATATAAGGTGTTGGATGTAACTTTAAATAATTTTCTAATTTGCGTAAACGATCAAATAAGTGACCGCTTACATTAGGAACATCAAAGACATAAAGCTTTAATGCCTTCCAATCCTCTGCATTAGATCCTCGAACAATAGATGAAATGTGACTAAATTGGTTACGCTCACTAAATAGCTCACCATCAATGGCAAAAGGAGGAAAATCTTTAGTAAAATAATCAGGAGCAGAAAGGAGATAGTTTTGTCGGCTAAGAAGCTGTTTACCATCCCAAAAACCTCGTATGCCATCTAATTTTTCACTTACCACCCAGCCTTCAATATGTTGATTTCGGTATTTTTCTAATAACATTAAATCAAGGGGTTGTGCTACTAAATTAGGTATAAAAATAAATAGGAAGAATAATCGCCACATAAAGAATAATCTCATTTGTTGTAAAATAGTCATCACTATAAAAAATGAGTAATAAAAAATCAGATTAGAAATAAATTTTTTCGATTTAAGTCGCAAAATTTAACAAAACAAGCGGTTACTTCTTTTTTAATATTTGCAATTAATCAAAATTAAAAATTATTCATTAATCTTTACTTGCTCAATGGACAAATACGCTTGTTTTTGTTATCTTGTTCTGCAAATTTATCTGTACAATTTAAACATTTTTTTAATATTTTAAAAATTTGTTTAATATCAATCGGATAGCTTATTCAACCTAGATGGATAATAAAAATATATGATTAAAATAGCATTGAATATATGCTTATGTCTGTCTAAAATTTCGTCGAATAATATGTTTTGTTAAAAAAATGTTATTCGGTTGTAATTAATAAACCCATAGGAATAAAGTATGTCAGAAAATATCAAAAATGACGTAGATCCAATTGAAACAAATGATTGGTTACTTGCAGTTAATTCATTAGTAAAAGCGGAAGGCACGGAGCGTGCTCAATTTATTATTGAACAAGTGATTCAGCAAGCACGTGAAAATGGTGTTGCTGTTTCTTCTGGTTGTACCACTCCTTATATCAATACTATTGATGTGGCAGATGAACCAACTTATCCAGGGGACTTAGAACTTGAACGCCGTATTAGTAGTGCAATCCGTTGGAATGCGATTATGATGGTGTTAAAAGCAGGTAAAAAAGATCTTGAATTAGGCGGGCATATTTCTTCTTATCAAGCCGCAACAACAATCTATGAAGTGGCATTTAACCACTTCTTCAGAGCAAGAAATGACAAAGATGGCGGCGATTTAGTGTTCTTTCAAGGTCACTCAGCACCAGGTATCTACGCTCGTGCGTTTGTTGAAGGTCGTTTAACAGAAGAGCAAATGAATAACTTCCGTCAAGAAGTCGGCGGTAAAGGTTTGTCTTCATACCCTCACCCTAAATTATTACCAGAATTCTGGCAGTTTCCAACGGTTTCTATGGGATTAGGTCCTGTAAATGCCATTTATCAAGCACGTTTCTTAAAATACTTACATAACCGTGGCTTAAAAGATACGACTGAGCAAAAAGTCTATGCGTATCTTGGCGATGGTGAAATGGATGAGATTGAATCAAAAGGTGCATTAACCCTTGCTGGTCGTGAGAATTTAGATAATTTAATTTTTGTGGTTAACTGTAACTTACAACGTTTAGATGGTCCCGTAAACGGTAACGGTAAAATTGTTCAAGAATTAGAAGGTTTATTCAGTGGTGCTGGCTGGGAAGTCATCAAAGTAATGTGGAGCAGACGTTGGGATAAATTGTTTGAAAAAGATGCGTCAGGAAAATTAGCACAGCTGATGATGGAAGTGGTTGATGGTGATTACTTAACATTCAAATCCAAAGATGGTGCTTATGTGCGTGAGCATTTCTTTAATCGCTACCCTGAAACTGCGGCATTAGTTGCTGATATGACAGATGATGAAATTTGGCGTTTAACTCGTGGTGGACACGATACTATTAAAATGTATGCTGCGTACCATAAAGCTCAGACAGTAGGTAAGCCAGTTGTGTTATTAGTGCAAACTATTAAAGGTTATAAAATTGAAGAAGCACAAAGTAAAAATGTCGCACACCAAACTAAAAAAATGTCTGAGCATAGCTTACGTTCATTCCGTGATTATTTTGATCTTCCTGTTAAAGATGAAGAGATTGAAAACTACCCTTATGTGAAATTTGAAGAAGGTTCAGCAGAATATGAATATCTGCACAAACAACGTCAAAATTTAAAAGGTTATGTGCCAACACGTTTACCTAAATTTACCACGGAATTTAATATTCCAACTTTAGAAGAATTTGCACCATTATTAGAAGAACAGAAACGTCCAATTTCAACCACAATGGCATTTGTACGTTTTTTAAATACTTTATTGAAAGATAAAGGTATTGGTAAAAATATCGTGCCAATTTTAGCGGATGAAGCACGTACATTTGGTATGGAAGGTTTATTCCGTCAAGTGGGTATTTATAATCCTAAAGGACAACTTTATACTCCATCAGATCGTGAACAAGTTGCCTACTACAAAGAAGCCGCTGATGGTCAAGTATTGCAAGAAGGTATCAATGAATTAGGTGCAACATCGTCTTGGTTAGCCGCTGCAACATCATATTCAACCAATAATTTACCAATGATCCCATTCTTTATCTATTATTCAATGTTTGGTTTCCAACGCGTCGGCGATTTGATGTGGGCAGCGGGCGATCAACGAGCAAGAGGATTTATGATTGGCGGAACTTCTGGTCGTACAACACTGAATGGTGAAGGTTTACAACACGAAGATGGTCATAGCCACATTCAATCATTAACGATCCCTAACTGTGTTTCTTATGATCCTGCTTACGTTTATGAAGTAGCGGTAATTATGCAAGACGGTTTACGTCGTATGTATGGTGACCAAGAAGACGTGTTCTACTACATCACTACTTTAAACGAAACTTACGATCAACCAGCAATGCCACAAGGTGCAGAAGAAGGTATCCGTAAAGGTATCTATAAATTTGAAACCATTGAAGCAGAAGGTCAGACGAAAGGAAAAGCGAAAGTTCAGTTATTAGGTTCTGGTGCGATTTTCCGTCACGTACGTGAAGCAGCACAAATTCTTGCAAATGATTACGGTATTTCTTCTGATGTATATAGTGTACCATCATTTACAGAGGTGGCTCGTGAAGGTAATGATGTAACTCGCTGGAATTTATTGCACCCAGAAGCAGAAGCAAAAGTACCTTACATTGCTCAAGTAATGAATAATGCACCAGCCGTAGCCGCAACAGATTATATGAAACTCTTTGCTGAACAGGTACGTGCCTTTATTCCAGCATCAAGCTATGCGGTATTAGGTACAGATGGTTTTGGTCGTTCAGATAGCCGTGAAAACTTACGAGATCACTTTGAAGTTGATGCTCACTATGTTGTGATTGCCGCCTTAACAGAGCTTGCAAAACAAGGGAGTATTGAGAAAAAAGTAGTTTCAGAGGCAATTGCTAAATTTGGTATTAATGCTGAAAAAGCAGATCCATTTTACGCATAATTCATAAAATTATAGTAAAACCAAGCGGTAAGATTGAGCATAAAATTTGCAAATTTTACATAAGAACTTACCGCTTAAATATTTAAGGAATATACAATGGCAAAACAAATTCAAATTCCAGATATTGGTGGTGATGAAGTTACTGTTACAGAAATAATGGTAAAAGTAGGCGATACCATCGAAGTGGATCAATCAGTAATTAACGTTGAAGGCGATAAAGCATCAATGGAAGTCCCAGCACCAGAAGCGGGTGTTATCAAAGAAATTCTTGTAAAAGAAGGCGATGCAGTAACGACTGGCACACCGATGTTAGTATTGGAATCAGCTGATGCAGCTCCTGCACCAGCAGAAGAACCAAAAGCAGAAACAGCAGCACCAGTGGCAACATCGTCAGCAGTAATTGATGTAAACGTACCTGATATCGGTGGCGATGAAGTAACCGTAACTGAAATTATGGTTAAAGTTGGCGATAGCGTTGAAATCGATCAATCAATCTTAAACGTTGAAGGCGATAAAGCATCAATGGAAGTCCCTGCTCCAATGGCGGGCATGGTAAAAGAAATTTTAATCGCAGAAGGCGATATGGTTTCTACGGGTAAATTAGTAATGCGTTTTGAAACCTCTGCTCCAGCAGCTGTGGAAGCACCAGCTCAACCACAAGCAGCACCAGCAGAAGCACCAAAACAAGAAGCAGCACCTGCACCAGCAGCCTCTTCTGCGAAAAATGAATCTGGTTTAAGCCAAGATAAAGTAGAAGCAAGTGCAAGCTTTGCTCACGCAACACCTGTTATTCGTCGTTTAGCACGTGAGTTTGGCGTAAACTTAGATAACATTAAAGGTACAGGTCGTAAAAACCGTATCGTGAAAGAAGATTTACAAGCTTACGTTAAAAATGCAGTTCAAGTATTTGAAAACAAAGCGTCAGGTAAAGCAGGTAACGGCGTAGCAGACGGTTCAGGCTTAGGCTTATTACCTTGGCCAAAAGTAGATTTCAGCAAATTTGGGGAAACCGAAGAAGTTGAATTAGGTCGTATCCAAAAAATCTCAGGGGCAAACTTACACCGTAACTGGGTAATGATCCCTCACGTAACACAATGGGATAAAGCGGATATCACAACCCTTGAAGCATTCCGTAAAGAGCAAAATGCTTACTTACAAAAAACCAAACAAGACGTGAAAATCACGCCACTTGTATTCATTATGAAAGCTGCCGCAAAAGCGTTAGAAGAATTCCCTCGCTTTAACAGTTCACTTTCAGAAGATGGTCAGCGTTTAACACTTAAAAAATACGTAAATATTGGTATCGCCGTAGATACACCAAACGGCTTAGTGGTACCAGTATTTAAAAATGTGAATAACAAAGGTATTTTGGAGCTTTCTCGTGAAATTTCAGAAATCTCTAAAAAAGCCCGTGAAGGTAAATTAACCGCATCAGATATGCAGGGTGGCTGTTTCACTATTTCATCACTAGGTGGAATTGGTGGTACTCACTTTACTCCAATTGTAAATGCACCAGAAGTGGCGATTTTAGGTGTATCAAGATCTGAAATGACACCAGTATGGAACGGTAAAGATTTTGAACCACGTTTAATGCTACCATTATCATTGTCTTACGATCACCGAGTGATTGACGGTGCAGATGGTGCGAGATTTATTACATTCTTAAGTAGTGTATTGGCAGATTTACGCCGTTTAGCAATGTAGAATAATAAAAGAAGCGGTAAGATCACAGCAAAAATTTGCAAATTTTTAGTATTATCTTACCGCTACACAACCTATTGATAAAGAGGTTAATATGAGTAAAGAAATTAAAACACAAGTTGTGGTATTAGGTGCAGGTCCAGCAGGTTATTCAGCTGCTTTTCGTTGTGCAGATTTAGGTTTAGAAACTGTGATTGTTGAACGTTATTCAACACTTGGTGGTGTATGTTTAAACGTAGGTTGTATCCCATCAAAAGCATTACTTCACGTTGCAAAGGTAATTGAAGAAGCAAAACATATTGAGCGTAACGGCATCACATTTGGCGAACCAAAAATTGATTTAGATAAAGTGCGTGAAGGTAAAGAAAACGTTGTTTCTAAATTAACAGGTGGTCTTGCAGGAATGGCAAAAGCACGTAAAGTAACTATTGTTGAAGGTTTAGCTTCTTTTACTGATCCGAATACATTAGTGGCACGTGATCGTAAAGGGAATGCAACAACGGTTAAATTTGATAATGCCATTATTGCAGCAGGTTCTCGTCCAATCCAATTACCTTTTATTCCACACGAAGATCCTCGAGTTTGGGATTCAACGGATGCTCTTAAACTAAAAGAAGTACCAAAACGCCTATTAATAATGGGTGGTGGCATCATTGGTTTAGAAATGGGAACAGTGTATCAATCACTAGGTTCAGAAGTAGATGTAGTAGAAATGTTTGATCAAGTGATCCCTGCAGCAGATAAAGACATCGTGCAAATTTATACCAAACAGGTTGAGAAAAAATTCAAATTAATGCTCGAAACCAAAGTGACAGCGGTTGAGGCAAAAGACGATGGTATTTACGTTACAATGGAAGGTAAAGCCTGTAACGATACAAAACGTTATGATGCTGTATTAGTTGCCATTGGTCGTACACCAAATGGTAAATTAATTGATGCTGGTAAAGCGGGTGTTGAAGTGGATGAACGTGGTTTTATCAATGTAGATAAACAACTACGAACCAACGTACCACATATTTTTGCTATCGGTGATATCGTAGGGCAACCAATGTTAGCACACAAAGGGGTTCACGAAGGTCATGTTGCCGCAGAAGTGATTGCAGGGAAAAAACATTATTTTGATCCTAAAGTTATTCCTTCAATCGCTTATACTGAACCAGAAGTGGCTTGGGTTGGTAAAACTGAGAAAGAGTGTCGTCAAGAAGGCTTAAACTTTGAAGTGGCTAAATTCCCTTGGGCTGCATCAGGTCGTGCGATTGCCTCTGAATGTTCAGAAGGAATGACAAAACTTATCTTTGATAAAGATACCCATCAAGTACTTGGTGGTGCGATTGTTGGTGCTAATGGTGGAGAATTATTAGGCGAAATTGGTCTTGCGATTGAAATGGCGTGTGATGCGGAAGATCTTGCACTTACTATTCACGCACATCCAACGCTACACGAATCAGTTGGATTAGCCGCGGAAGTATTTGAAGGATCAATCACTGACTTACCGAATCCAAAAGCGAAGAAAAAATAATAATTTTTTTTGATATAAGCTAAAACGTCCTAATATCAGGACGTTTTTTGTTTTTAGGGAAGAAATTTTATTTCATCACAGTTAGAAATAGCGGTCACATTTTAATAAAAATTTACAAAAAACATTCAAATTGAATTAAAAAACATCGGATAGCAAAAAAATTAAATATTTTTCCAAAAAGTACTTGCGTCACCTTTAAAAATCTCTATAATACGCCACACACAACGACGCACTGTTGTGAAAGATTTTGCTAGGTGCGTCGTTGTTTTTTGCTCTTTAACAATTTATCAGACAATCTGTGTGGGCACTTGTTGATTTGACTTATTTAAAAAATATTTTTGAAATTAAAGTCTTAATAAGTGTCACTGAAAATTTATTTAATAAAAATTCTATGTCAGTTTATTGAGCGATTAAACTTTTAATTGAAGAGTTTGATCATGGCTCAGATTGAACGCTGGCGGCAGGCTTAACACATGCAAGTCGAACGGTAACAGGAGAAAGCTTGCTTTCTTGCTGACGAGTGGCGGACGGGTGAGTAATGCTTGGGAATCTGCCTTGTGGAGGGGGATAACTACGGGAAACTGTAGCTAATACCGCGTAATATCGAAAGATTAAAGTATGGGATCTTCGGACCATATACCACGAGATGAGCCCAAGTGAGATTAGGTAGTTGGTGAGGTAAAGGCTCACCAAGCTGACGATCTCTAGCTGGTTTGAGAGGATGACCAGCCACACTGGAACTGAGACACGGTCCAGACTCCTACGGGAGGCAGCAGTGGGGAATATTGCACAATGGGGGAAACCCTGATGCAGCCATGCCGCGTGAATGAAGAAGGCTTTCGGGTTGTAAAGTTCTTTCAGCGATGAGGAAGGGTTTGTATCTAATAGGTGCAAACATTGACGTTAGTCGCAGAAGAAGCACCGGCTAACTCCGTGCCAGCAGCCGCGGTAATACGGAGGGTGCGAGCGTTAATCGGAATAACTGGGCGTAAAGGGCACGCAGGCGGTTGTCTAAGTCAGATGTGAAAGCCCCGAGCTTAACTTGGGAATTGCATTTGAGACTGGGCGACTAGAGTCCTCTAGGGAGGGGTAGAATTCCACGTGTAGCGGTGAAATGCGTAGAGATGTGGAGGAATACCGAAGGCGAAGGCAGCCCCTTGGAGAGAGACTGACGCTGAGGTGCGAAAGCGTGGGTAGCAAACAGGATTAGATACCCTGGTAGTCCACGCTGTAAACGATGTCAATTTGGGGGTTGGTCTTTAAGACTGGCGCCCGTAGCTAACGCGATAAATTGACCGCCTGGGGAGTACGGCCGCAAGGTTAAAACTCAAATGAATTGACGGGGGCCCGCACAAGCGGTGGAGCATGTGGTTTAATTCGATGCAACGCGAAGAACCTTACCTACTCTTGACATCCATAGAAGAGCTCAGAGATGAGCTTGTGCCTTCGGGAACTATGAGACAGGTGCTGCATGGCTGTCGTCAGCTCGTGTTGTGAAATGTTGGGTTAAGTCCCGCAACGAGCGCAACCCTTATCCTTTGTTGCTAGCAGGTAATGCTGAGAACTCAAAGGAGACTGCCAGTGATAAACTGGAGGAAGGTGGGGACGACGTCAAGTCATCATGGCCCTTACGAGTAGGGCTACACACGTGCTACAATGGCGTATACAGAGGGCGGCGAACCTGCGAAGGTAAGCGAATCTCAGAAAGTACGTCTAAGTCCGGATTGGAGTCTGCAACTCGACTCCATGAAGTCGGAATCGCTAGTAATCGCGAATCAGAATGTCGCGGTGAATACGTTCCCGGGCCTTGTACACACCGCCCGTCACACCATGGGAGTGGGTTGTACCAGAAGTAGATAGCTTAACCTTAGGGAGGGCGTTTACCACGGTATGATTCATGACTGGGGTGAAGTCGTAACAAGGTAACCGTAGGGGAACCTGCGGTTGGATCACCTCCTTACCTGAATAAGCGACAATGAGTGCTCACACAGATTGTTTGATAGAGAAATAAGAGACAAAAAAGAGATAAGAGTATCTCTAAATGTTGTCCCCATCGTCTAGAGGCCTAGGACATCGCCCTTTCACGGCGGTAACGGGGGTTCGAATCCCCCTGGGGACGCCATTTAAAGATATTTATTATCTTATTGTTCTTTAAAAAATTGGAAACAAGCTGAAAACTGAAGACTTTCAAGTTCAGAAGACAGAGTGCGGAAGACAGATGACAGGAATTAAAACTGTAATTTGTTAAAGTGGCTGTTTTTTGAGAAAAAGTCTGAGTAAGAAACTAAAAAATAGTATGTTGAACAAAAGCAACATATGAACTTGAGTTGTTTAATGTAACAACGTTAGGTTTTCTTTAATTTAAGAATACTTGAGGTTGTATGGTTAAGTGACTAAGCGTACACGGTGGATGCCTTGGCAATCAGAGGCGAAGAAGGACGTGCTAATCTGCGATAAGCTTGGAAGAGTTGATAAGAAACGTGATAATTCCAAGATTTCCGAATGGGGAAACCCAATAGGTGAAGAACCTATTATCAATGACTGAATACATAGGTCATTGAAGCGAACCGGGAGAACTGAAACATCTAAGTACCCCGAGGAAAAGAAATCAACCGAGATTCTGTGAGTAGCGGCGAGCGAAAGTGGAAGAGCCAGTTAGTTTTAGCATTTGTATTAAGAGAATGAGTTGGGAAACTCAATCATAGAGGGTGATAATCCCGTATCTGAAAATGCAATTGTGGAACTAAGCTAACGATAAGTAGGGCGGGACACGTGATATCCTGTTTGAAGATGGGGGGACCATCCTCCAAGGCTAAATACTCCTGATTGACCGATAGTGAACAAGTACTGTGAAGGAAAGGTAAAAAGAACCCCTGCGAGGGGAGTGAAATAGAACCTGAAACCGTGTACGTACAAGCAGTAGGAGCAACTTCGTGTTGTGACTGCGTACCTTTTGTATAATGGGTCAGCGACTTATATTTTGTAGCAAGGTTAACCGAATAGGGGAGCCGTAGGGAAACCGAGTCTTAACTGGGCGTTTAGTTGCAAGGTATAGACCCGAAACCCGGTGATCTAGCCATGGGCAGGTTGAAGGTTGGGTAACACTAACTGGAGGACCGAACCGACTAATGTTGAAAAATTAGCGGATGACTTGTGGCTGGGGGTGAAAGGCCAATCAAACCGGGAGATAGCTGGTTCTCCCCGAAATCTATTTAGGTAGAGCCTTGAGCGGACACCTTTGGGGGTAGAGCACTGTTTCGGCTAGGGGGCCATCCCGGCTTACCAACCCGATGCAAACTCCGAATACCAAAGAGTGATACTCAGGAGACACACGGCGGGTGCTAACGTTCGTCGTGAAGAGGGAAACAACCCAGACCGCCAGCTAAGGTCCCAAAGTCTATATTAAGTGGGAAACGAAGTGGGAAGGCTTAGACAGCTAGGATGTTGGCTTAGAAGCAGCCACCATTTAAAGAAAGCGTAATAGCTCACTAGTCGAGTCGGCCTGCGCGGAAGATGTAACGGGGCTCAAATATAGCACCGAAGCTGCGGCATCAGAATTTATTCTGTTGGGTAGGGGAGCGTTCTGTAAGCGGATGAAGGTGAATCGAGAGGTTTGCTGGACGTATCAGAAGTGCGAATGCTGACATAAGTAACGATAAAACGAGTGAAAAACTCGTTCGCCGGAAGATCAAGGTTTCCTGTCCAACGTTAATCGGGGCAGGGTGAGTCGACCCCTAAGGCAAGGCTGAAAAGCGTAGTCGATGGGAAACGGGTTAATATTCCCGTACTTGTAATAACTGCGATGTGGGGACGGAGAAGGTTAGGTTATCAGGGTATTGGATATCCCTGTTTAAGCCGGTAGGTGGGAATTCTAGGCAAATCCGGAATTCTGAATAACACCGAGAAGTGATGACGAGGCTCTAAGGAGCTGAAGTAACTGATACCACGCTTCCAGGAAAAGCCACTAAGCATAGGTTATTATAAATCGTACTGTAAACCGACACAGGTGATCAGGTAGAGAATACTCAGGCGCTTGAGAGAACTCGGGTGAAGGAACTAGGCAAAATAGCACCGTAACTTCGGGAGAAGGTGCGCCGGCGTAGATTGTAGCCCTTTACGGGTGAAGGTTGAACCGGTCGAAGATACCAGCTGGCTGCAACTGTTTATTAAAAACACAGCACTCTGCAAACACGAAAGTGGACGTATAGGGTGTGATGCCTGCCCGGTGCTGGAAGGTTAATTGATGATGTAATCGAAAGAGAAGCTTCTGATAGAAGCCCCAGTAAACGGCGGCCGTAACTATAACGGTCCTAAGGTAGCGAAATTCCTTGTCGGGTAAGTTCCGACCTGCACGAATGGCATAATGATGGCCAGGCTGTCTCCACCCGAGACTCAGTGAAATTGAAATCGCCGTGAAGATGCGGTGTACCCGCGGCTAGACGGAAAGACCCCGTGAACCTTTACTATAGCTTGACACTGAACCTTGAATTTTAATGTGTAGGATAGGTGGGAGACTTAGAAGCAGTAACGCCAGTTATTGTGGAGTCAACCTTGAAATACCACCCTTTAACGTTTGATGTTCTAACGAAGCGCCCGAAACGGGTGTTCGGACAGTGTCTGGTGGGTAGTTTGACTGGGGCGGTCTCCTCCCAAAGAGTAACGGAGGAGTACGAAGGTTTGCTAATCACGGTCGGACATCGTGAGGTTAGTACAATGGTATAAGCAAGCTTGACTGCGAGACGGACATGTCGAGCAGGTACGAAAGTAGGTCATAGTGATCCGGTGGTTCTGAATGGAAGGGCCATCGCTCAACGGATAAAAGGTACTCCGGGGATAACAGGCTGATACCGCCCAAGAGTTCATATCGACGGCGGTGTTTGGCACCTCGATGTCGGCTCATCACATCCTGGGGCTGAAGTAGGTCCCAAGGGTATGGCTGTTCGCCATTTAAAGTGGTACGCGAGCTGGGTTTAGAACGTCGTGAGACAGTTCGGTCCCTATCTGCCGTGGGCGTTGGAGAATTGAAAGGGGCTGCTCCTAGTACGAGAGGACCGGAGTGGACGCATCACTGGTGTTCCAGTTGTTTCGCCAGAAGCATTGCTGGGTAGCTACATGCGGAATAGATAAGTGCTGAAAGCATCTAAGCACGAAACTAGCCTTGAGATGAGTTCTCCCAATCTATAAGATTGTAAGGGTTGTTTGAGACTAAGACGTAGATAGGCAGGGTGTGTAAGCGTTGTGAGACGTTGAGCTAACCTGTACTAATTGCCCGAGAGACTTAACCATACAACACTCAAGTGTTTTTGTTTCAGAAGACAGAGGACGGAAGACAGAAGACTGTAAGGTTGGAGTTTGAAGTTTAAGAAAGTTAAAGTAGAAGCTTGTTTTTAATTTAAAGAATGAAGAAAAGATTAGATATAAATATCGACAGATTTTCCTGATGGCCATAGTGCAACGGAACCACCTGATTCCATACCGAACTCAGAAGTGAAAAGTTGTAACGCCGATGGTAGTGTAGGGTCTCCCTATGTGAGAGTAGGACACCATCAGGGTTTTATAAGAAGAAAGAGCCGTAGCTAGAAATAGTTACGGCTTTTTTGTATTTAAAAGGCAATGAAAAATAACAATGACTTATCAATTTTTGTTAAATAATTTGAACTACGAAACTATTAAAAAATAAGCAGTTATATAACCCATATCTTAACAATTAGAATTGTGTTAAAATTCTTAGTATTACTTAAAATTAGATTAGAAAAAATATGAGTGACGTATTTATTATAGACTCCCACTGCCATTTAAATTCACTAGATTATGAAACTCGTCATAAAGATGTTGATGAGGTACTTGAAAATGCGAAAAAATGTGGCGTGCAACACGTGATTTCAGTATGCACGACATTGAGTGATTTTGAAGAGATGAAAGCCTTAACTTCTCATCGTGATGATGTGTCGTTATCTTGTGGAATGCATCCCCTGAATATTGATGATGAACCTTTCGAGATACAAAGATTAATACAACTTGCTAGTGATCCCAAAGTGGTGGCAATTGGTGAAACTGGCTTAGATTATCATTACACCCCAGAAACTCGTCATTTACAGTTATCTATTTTTGAACAACATATTGATGTTGCTAATCAGTTATTAAAACCCTTGATTATTCATACTCGTTCTGCACGTGAAGATACAATGAGTTTATTAGAAAGTCGCTATGCTGAAAAATGTGGAGGTGTATTACACTGTTTTACGGAAGATTATGCAATGGCAAAGCGAGCATTAGATATCGGCTTTTATATTTCAATTTCAGGTATTATTACCTTTAAAAATGCTGAAGAATTGCGAGATGTAGTGAGAAAATTACCTCTAGATCGTCTGCTTATTGAAACGGATTCTCCTTATCTTGCTCCAGTTCCTTATCGAGGAAAACCTAATCAACCCGCTTATGTTCGAGAAGTTTGTGAGTACATTGCAACATTAAAAGGTATTTCAGTAGCAGAACTTGCTGGCATTACCACAGAAAATGTGCAAAAATTATTTAAAATCTAACCGCCTGTTTTAATATTTAATGAGGATAAATTATGAGAGCAATATTTAAATATTTCTTTATTTTAGTGACACTATCTTTGCATATTGTGTTAGTCGGTAGTATAAACTATGCTTTTCCTAGTTATGAGGAAACCATTGTGACTGGAATGGAAGCAAAACGTGTCGATAAAGATGGTCCAATTAGCAAATCAAATCCTGCTGATGGACAAATTCGAGATGCCTATTTTATTTTTACAGAAAATCCTGATACAAAAAAAATTATGGTTTATCGTAATGAAGATACGGGTTGGGGACTACCTTTTTACTTCAAATTTAATTCTGCTGATGTACAGGCTAAAGCACAAGCTTATGCAAATGATAAACAGCTTGTACAAGTAAAATATTATGGTTGGAGAATTAATATGTTAAGTGAATTTAGAAATATTATTTCCATTAAACCATTAGCAGAAGCTGAAAAAGTGCCTCGTCCAATATTTAGTTATATTTTATATGTATTGTTGTTACTTACTTTCTTCATATCAGTACAAATGATAAGAGGTTGGTTTGATAGCGAAAAATAGTTAAAATGCAAACAAAAAAATAGTCGCAATTTAAACTGTGGCTATTTTTATGGTTTTAATTAAGATTGATTATTATTCAATATTTGTTATACTTGCTCCGAATGTTTCATATTAACTCTTAGTAAGGAAAAATTATGTTAAAAAAAACAACTCTTGCAATTACTATTGCTTTAGCAACTTCATTAACAACTATCCCAACTATTGCTCAAGCAGAATCTTCTCAACAAGTAATTGTTAATCAAAATGCGAACGCTTTCTTAGATGGCTATGCAAAAATGGCTGAGCAGCTTTACACAAAAAGTTATCAAGATGCGATTGAATTACAAAAAGTGATCAAAGCATTTGTTAAAAATCCAACGGAAAAAACATTACAAGATACTAAAGATGCGTGGCTTAAATCTCGTGATAGCTATGGTGTCACTGAGGCTTTCCGTTTATCAAATGGTCCTATCGATGCAGAAGAAGGCTGGATTGCAGATGCTTATGGTAACCTTGAAGGTCAGATCAATGCGTGGCCACTAGATGAAAATATGATCGACTACACTGTGGATGCAGAAGGTAAAATGACCAAAGGAAACATTATTGATTCTAAAGGTGCATTTACTCCAGCAGATGGTGGTGAAAAGCCAACACCTGTAAATGTTGATAAAATTACTGTTACAACTATTACAGACTTAAATGAAAATGGTGGTGAAGCAAACGTTGCATCTGGATGGCACGCTATTGAGTTCCTATTATGGGGACAAGATCAAGACTATCAGAATATGGTTGTTGATAATGTGACTAAAGGTCCTATGACAGCAGGGCAACGTCCAATTACTGACTTTACTACAGATGAATTTGCACAACGTCGTTTAGACTACCTTGTTGCTGCTGCTGACAAATTAGTTGCTGATATTGATTTAGTAAAAAGTGCTTGGGTTGAAAAAGTAAAAGGTCAAGATGGCTTATATCGTGCAGCTTTATTAGGAAAATTAACAGGTAAAGATGCAGATAAAAACATCGATCAAAAAGAAGCATTAAAACAAATTTTTGCTGGTATGGGTATGTTTATTAAATCTGAATTAGCGAATGAGCGTATTGCGGTTGCTGTATTAACGCCTTCTGAAGAAGATGAGCATTCTTGTTTTTCTGATAATACTCACAAAGATATTGAAGATAACTATTTAGGTTTCAAATATCTATTAACAGGTAAAATCGATAATAAACAAGTTGGTTTTAATCTATTAAGCCAAGTGTCAACGGATGAGCGTAAAGACATTGAAATGCTAATTGCTAAAATTGAAGAACGTATTGCTAAAATTAATGAATTAGCGAAAACTAAAATGCACTTTGATTACCAAATTCATCCAGAAAATAAAGAAGAAGCGAAAAATATTGTTCGCTTGAAAAATGACCTACGTAAACTCGGTGATAAAATGATCTTAGTTGCAAAAGCAATGGGTGTTTCTTTAACTGCTGAAGATGTAACAGATTCAGAAGAAACTAAACTATAATTTGCTACTAATCAAAAAACAGTTAGTTTATAACTAGTAATGAGAATAAAAAGCAGTACAATTCTAGATGGAATTGACTGCTTTTTTTATTAAGTTATTCAATGTGTTAAATTTTATTTTCGGTTGTTAGAATAGGTTATATATGTCTTTACATCACTATAATTTTTTATCTTTAATTATTGCAATCAATATTGGATTGCCAAATTTTGGTTTTGCTGAGCATTCAACCAGTATTGATCCTGAATTATTAAATCCTATTGTAAGTCAAAAAAAAGAAAAAGATCCTGAGCGTTGGTTTGAAACTAAAAATTCACGAAATACTTTTCCGTTAAAACATCAAATTAATGGATTAGATTATGATGAAGAAGATCTTTTTACAATAGGGCGTTCTTTTTTTACAATTCCTTGGGTGGCTGCACCAAGTGCTACAACAGCACGAGATGGTTTAGGTCCTTTGTTTAGTGCCAATACTTGTGTAAGCTGTCACGGTAAACGTAACTTTGGGTATATTAAAAATGAACAAGGTCATATTAACCGTGCTTTAGCATTTAAATTTGTTAATTTATCAAAAACATATGATTTTAATCAAACTTTTAAAGCACAATATACCGATCCTATTTATGGTGGGCAACTTTCTATTAATGGTAATTCAGGTGCACCTTTTGAAGCTAAGCCTCAGATTGAATTTGAAACAAGGGTTGAGCAATTTGATGATGGAACAAAAGTAACGTTGCAAAAACCGATTGCTACTATTTATAATGAAAATTATGGCAAACTCGCCCCTCAAACACATATTAGTTTACGAATGGCACCAATGCTTGCAGGGATGGGATTAATTGAAGCGCTTACTGATGAACAAATCATTGCCAATGAAGATCCTAATGATCGTGATAATGATGGCATATCTGGTCGAGTAAATTGGGTTTATCATCCTTATACACATCAAAAAATGGTTGGTCGCTTTGGTTTAAAAGCTCAAGCTCCAACCCTTGCTGTACAAACAGCAGATGCAGCAGCCCACGATATGGGATTAACAAATCGTTTCTTCCCAAAAGAAAATTGTATGAAGGCACAAACAGAGTGCTTAAATGCACCAATCGGACGTCCATCTCCTGAAGGATTATTAGACTTACCCGATTTACGTTTAAAAGGGATTGCGTTTTATGTCGCTCATTTAAAAGCACCGAAACAACGACCAAAAGACCAGTTTGTAGAAGGTTATAAATTATTTAATGATTTAGGTTGTATCTCTTGCCATAAAGAAAATTGGACAACACCTTCTGGCATCGCATTTTCACCTTTTAGTGATTTTCTAATTCACGATATGGGAGAGGGATTAGCAGATAAACGTAATGAATATACTGCACAAGGTGTTGAATGGCGAACCCAACCATTATGGGGATTAGGCATTAAACTAAGAGCAAAATTAGGACTGCTTCACGATGGACGAGCCAAAACGATTGAACAAGCGGTATTCTGGCACGATGGTGAAGCGAAAGAAGTGAAAAAGCGATTTAAAGCCTTACCAAAAGAACAACGTCAACAACTTATTGAATTTTTGGAGAATTTATAATGAAAAATTATGTAAAAAAAAGTATCGGAATGTTGCTTTTCTGTATTCCAAGTCTTGTTTTTGCAAATAATGTAGAAAAAGAGACCGCTATATTAAGCTCAATTTATGATAATGTGATTGTAAAAGATACCCGTAATGCAAAACAATCTTGCGATCTTTTCTTAACGGATTTAACCAAAAATCAATCCCAAGATCGTTATCAACAAGATTTTAAACGTCTTATTTTAAACTGGAAAAAAGTAGAAGCTAATTACATTGCGGCAGATATGAATGCTGATTTAATTGATCTACCTACTTATTTAGATATTTTCCACTTAGGTAATGAAGAAATTTCAAAGAGTATTTTACGCCTATTAGAAGGAAATCAAGATCCACAAATAGCTCTTTTTAAAAATTCGTATAAATCGTTTACTGCCCTAGAAACTGTTTTATATACCAAAGGTGAATGGACAGAAAGACGCACACAATTCGCAAACATAATGGTGGATACAATTTGTGAGCGTCTCTCTGAAATTGATGAATTCTACACCACCAATAAAGCTCAGTTTATAAAAGATCCTAATAACGCAATTAAAATGTTGATTGATGTAATGGCAGATCGTGTATTTAAACTTAAAGATTGGCGATTAGGTGATCCTGCGGGAGTTACCAGTAAATATAAAGGTAATCCTGAACCGATGCGTGCAGAATATCCTTTAAGTCAGCTCAGTATCGAAGCAGCAAAAGCAATTATTGATGCTCAGCAATCTTTAATCGGTAAACAAAAATTTGATAATTTTGCAACACTGTTACGCTTAAGAGGGTTAGATAAAGGGGTAACGACTGCTCAACATCATTTAACAAAGATCAGTAATCAATTAGCAAAATTAAATAATTTTAATGCTCAAGATATTAAACCAATAATGCTAGATTTAGCACATTTATATTTTACCTACTACACAACTATTTTAGAACAGCTTCCTATTGAAGGTAAAATTTTAGAAGCTGATGGAGATTAAACTTTATTTCTTTACGGTATAAAAATGGATATTATTCAAAGCTATTTTTTAAATCCAAATCAACGAGTGTACTGGCTATATTTAGTCAGCACACTTTGTTTGATCTTGATTTATGGTATCTTTGTTTATTTTGTAAGCGGTAAGATTATTGTAAAAAAATGCAAATTAAACACTTACTGGTGTCACCCAAGTGCTATTTTGGATTATATTTATTTCATCTTAAATACCTTGATTAAAGTCTTTATTTTGGCACCACTTTTAATTTCAGCAAAAGAAATCGCGATGTGGGTTTTAAAGGGATTACTTTATCTCAAACCTGATATGATGTATTCCATTCATTTACCTAATATTGTCATTATTGCGATTTATTCATTAAGTCTTTTTATCGTCAGTGATTTTACTCGCTACTGGTTACACCGATTTTTACATACCATTCCACTATTATGGGCATTTCATAAAGTACACCATAGCTGTGAAGTTTTAAATCCAATTTCGTTTTATCGTATTCATCCTGTTGAAAACCTATTGTTTGGCATTCGCTATTCACTTTCAACAGGTTTAGTGACGGGGATTTGCCTATGGCTATTTGGTGCAAAACTAGGTGTTTGGACAATTTTAGGTTGTAATGCTTTTATTTTTATTTTCTTACTATTGGGAGCAAATCTTCGACATTCACATATCTATTTTTATTATCCAAAATGGATAGAACGTTTTTTTATTTCACCAGCACAACATCAGCTACACCATACCGCTAAATTTTCAAATAAAAATTACGGGGGATATTTAGGAATTTGGGATTTTATTTTTGGTTCGTGGCAAAGTGCAGCTGAAATAGAAAAACCTCAAAAATATGGTTTTCCTGAAAAAATGGCACAACCATATAGAACACTTGGAGGGTTACTTTATCAACCTTTTCTCGATATTTTAAAGATGAGGAAAAAACAATGAAAAATAAAAAAAATATATTCACACTATTGATACTTGCGACATCATTAAATTCAGCTTATGCCTTAGATAAACAGACTAATGCATTGATTAATAAAGATAAGCAAGTACTCGCCAAAATAGAACTGGGAAAAAAACTCTATTTTGATACAGCATTATCCTTAAATGGCACACTTTCCTGTGCAACTTGCCATTCCCCAACTAAAGGCTTTGTTGATATGCGTACCTATAAAAATGGTGCGATTGTGGCATTGGGGGATGACGGACATTCAAAAGGTAACCGCAATGTACCAACGGCAAGTTATGCCGCATTATCCCCAGTTTTCCATTTTGATAAAAAACAAAAAGAATGGACAGGAGGGCAGTTCTGGGACGGACGGGCTGATACCCTTGCTGAACAAGCAGGAGGACCACCACTCAACCCTGTTGAAATGAATATGCCAAATAAACAAGCAGTTATCGAACGATTAAAAGCAAAACCTTTTTATCAAAAAGCCTTTACACAATCTTATGGTAAAGATATTTTTGATAATACAGAGAAAGCGTATACAGCAATGACAGACGCAATTGAAACCTTTGAAAAGAGTCAAGAATTTAGTCCATTTGATTCCAAATATGATCGTTTCTTAAAAGATGAATATGAACTGGATGTATTGGAAGACTTAGGTATGACGCTATTCTTCTCAAATGATAACGTCAGTTGTTCAAACTGCCATAAACTTTTTCCAGAAGGAAATAAACAAGAAATTTTTACGAATTTCCAATATCGCAATATCGGAACACCTAAAAATCTTGAGTTAATTGAAATGAATAATTTAGGTGATAACTTTGTTGATAAAGGCTTAGCAGAGAATACCAAACTAAAAGATCAACCAAATCTAAAAGAACTGGAAGGCAAGTTTAAAACCCCAACATTACGAAATGTTGCCGTTACAGGACCTTATATGCACAATGGTGTCTTTAAGCATCTCAGAACAGTGGTTGAATTTTATGATAAATACAATAACAAAGAGCGTGTCTTAAATCCTGAAACAGGTAAAGCGTGGGGAGAACCAGAAGTGCCAGCAACAGTAGATCTAGATGATCTTAGAGCAAAACGAATGACCGACCGCAAAGTAGAAGCTCTAGTTGCCTTTATGAAAATGCTTACAGATAAACGCTACGAACCAATGCTAGAAAAACAAGATAAAGAAGAAGCGTTATTTTGGAAGAAAAAGAAAGAACAACAAAATAAATTGCAGCTAAAATAGTAGATTTAACTTATAAGCGTAATATTGCTTAAAATAACTCAGAAGGAGAGTAAAATCCTCGTTGTTTTTTAGAGCGATGATTAAGCTCTCGTTCTGCTTTATTTAACTTTTTTGACTAACTTGATATAAATTTATTTTTTGGAAAATATAGTGGCTGATTGGCAGATGTTAGTTTGGGTATATCAACCTATATTTTGAGACGTAGATTACTACGTCTTTACGTGATTTTTCTTTATATATCAACCCTTTCCAATAACCAAAGACAAAATCCCAGCCGCAATCAATGGACCAACAGGAATACCACCAAAGAATGCGACACCTAACACTGTTCCAATCATTAAGCCTGTAATCAAAGGTGGGTTGTTGGTCATTAATGGAATACCACGTCCGCCAAGCCACGCAACAACAATACCCACAACAATAGCACCAACCATTTTAAAATTTAAAAATTCATTAAGTGGTGGTAAGGCAATCCTACCTGAAACCAAAGGGGCTAGCACGCCGATAGTTAAAATAATAATCCCTATTTTTAGTCCATATTTATCCGCATCAGGAATATATTTAGAAAGTAGGGTTTGTTGCATAATCAACAAAATTGCTGCAGAAATGGTAACAGGGGTATTTTGGCTAAATAATCCGAGAAGAATTAATATCGCTAAAAGGAGAGCAATGGCATTGAGTTGTAGGGACATTTGAAAACCTTTAAAAATAAACTCCCTTTTTATTATAGTGAATAAAAAGGGAGTGAATAAAGATGAAAAGTTAAGGTGCAACCATTACCATTGCATCACGAATGACTCGGTCATTTAATTTATACCCTTTTTGTAACACAATACTAATGTGGTTTGATTCAATACCTTCTACATCTTTTTGTGAGATTGCTTGATGCATTTCAGGATTAAAGGCTTCTCCTACTTCACCAAAAGCTTGTACTCCGTAGCGATTTAATACAGAGGTTAATTCTTTATGCGTAAGTTCAACACCTTCAATTAGTGGTTTAATAGTTTCATCAACACCTTCTAAAGTTTCTAATGCACGCTCTAAATTATCAACCACGTTTAATAAGTCTTTTGAGAATTTTTCTAAAGCAAATTTATGGGCTTTTTCGACATCTTGTTCGGCACGACGGCGAGTATTTTCATTTTCTGCTTTGGCACGTAACAAAATATCTCTTTCTCGATTATTTGCTTCTGCAATATAAGTTTCTAATTCAGTAATACGAGTTTGTGCAATGGCTAATTCATCAATACCTAAACTTGGTTCATCTTGAATTTCAATACTTTCTTCTATCTGTTCGTTTTCTTGTTGTAATTCTTTTTGTTGTAGATCTTCTGAGATTTCAATTTCTTGTTCAGGTTGATTATTTTCTGTTTTATTCGTCATTTTATATCCTTTAAATTAAAGTAAAGTTAAATATACACAAGCAATATAGTAACACATTTAAATAATTCAAGACAAAATTGAAAATTTAGTGTATTTTATTGTCGTTATTTTATACTTTTTATTGACATAAATTACTAATCTCTTTAGAATTCCCCCACCTAACAACTCAATCAATTCTCATTCTCATTTATAAAGGTGTAAATAAAAATGAATAAAAATGACAATTTTCATATAAGTCTTGAAGAAATCAATAATACGGTTTCAATTCCATCACGAAAAAAAGGTTTTTTCGCTAATCTGGCGGCATTCTCAGGTCCAGGGGCATTAGTTGCTGTGGGGTATATGGATCCGGGTAACTGGATTACCTCTATCCAAGGGGGATCAGTGTATGGTTATCTATTACTTTCTGTTATCTTGCTTTCAAGTTTAATCGCAATGCTTTTACAAGCAATGTGTGCGAAATTAGGTATTGTAAAAGGAATGGATTTAGCCCAAGCCACAAAAGCAATGGTTGGTCCTAAAATGGCAAAAGTGTTGTGGATAACCACAGAGCTTGCGATTATGGCAACCGAAATTGCCGAAGTTATCGGTTCAGCCGTTGCGTTGAATTTATTATTTGATATTCCATTGCTAATGGGTGTGTTGATTACTATTGCCGATGTATTCTTACTCTTAGTGTTAATGCGTTTTGGATTTAGAAAAATTGAGGCGTTTGTCTTTATTCTTATTCTCACAATCTTCACTATTTTTGCGTATGAAGTTGCCTTAGCTCAACCTGATTTAGCGGCTACGTTAAACGGCTTTATGCCACAAACTAGCATCTTTACTGAACACGTTGCAGGGCAAGATTCAGCATTAGTGATTGCATTAGGTATCGTGGGTGCAACGGTTATGCCACATAACTTATACTTACACTCATCAATCGTACAAACACGTCAATATGATAGAAATGACCCAGCAGATCTTAAACACGCACTTAAATTTGCGACTATTGATTCAAATATTCAATTAGGTTTCTCTTTCATTATTAACTGTTTACTCTTATTACTTGGTGCATCATTATTCTTTGGAAATGACCCAGAACAATTAGGTAAATTCACGCAGTTATATGACGCATTGAAAAATCCTGAAATTGTAGGACCTATTGCAAGTGGTACATTAGCGTCATTATTTGCGGTTGCATTATTAGCATCAGGTCAGAACGCAACGATTACAGGAACGTTAACAGGTCAAATCGTAATGGAAGGTTTCATCAACTTACGTGTGCCACTATGGGTACGTCGTGTGGTCACTCGTTTACTTGCAGTATTGCCTGTGATCATATGTATTATGATTTGGGGTGATCGTGGTGATGTGGTTGAATCATTGCTTATTTACTCACAAGTATTCCTATGCGTAGCATTACCAATTTCAATGATTCCATTAATCAAGATTACTTCAAGTAAGAAAGAAATGGGTGAATATGTAAACTCAAAAATTGTTACTGTACTTGGTGTGATATCTACAGTGGTATTGGTTATCTTAAATATGCAGCTCATTTATGAAACATTAGCGACACTATTTTAATTGAAGACTTGATATCAGTTAAAGAAAAATAAATCACCAGTCATTTAAAATTGCTGGTGATTTTTTTTGTAGACTTTGATACATTAAGGTCTATAGTAATTCTTAAATTATTTAAGTGAGTATAAAATGAGAAAGGAACATAACTTTCACCATATCGCCATTGTTGGACAACCTCGTCGTAATGCTGCTTTAGAAACACATTTGGCAGTATATAATTGGCTTAAAGACCGTAATTATCAAGTTTCTGTTGAAACGAGTATTGCGACACAATTAAATTTACCTTCAGCTTTAACCCTTGAAGAAATTGGACAACAAGCTAATTTAGTGATTGTGATTGGGGGGGATGGTAATATGTTGGGCGTTGCTCGTGCATTGGCAAAATATCAAGTTCCTCTTATTGGTATTAATCGGGGTAATTTTGGTTTTTTAACAGATATTACTCCTCAAACAGCTTTTGAGCAGCTTTATAGTTGTTTAGAGAGAGATGAATTTATTATTGAAGAACGTTTTTTATTAGAAGCCCATATTGAGCGTAATGGTAAAATTGTTGAAAGTGGTAATGCATTGAATGAAGTGGTTATTAATCCTACTCAAATTGTGAAAACAATGGAATTTGAAGTGTGTATTGATGGAAAATTTGCTTTTTCACAGCGTTCTGATGGAATGATAATTGCCACTCCAACAGGATCAACGGCTTATTCGTTATCTGTTGGTGGTCCTATTCTTACCCCAAATATGGATGCAATGGCATTAGTACCAATGTACCCTCATACTCTTTCTGCTCGCCCTTTGGTCATTGATGGAGACAGTGAAATTTCCTTACGTTTTACAGAAAATAACCAAGATGAATTGCAGGTAAGTTGTGATAGTCAAGTGTATCTGCCTTTTTCAAGAGATGATCGCATTATTGTTAGAAAAAGTAGTGATCGTATTCATCTGCTTCACTTGAGTGATTATAACTATTTTTCTGTATTAGGATCGAAATTAGGTTGGTTGAATAAATTATTCTAATAATTTATAGATACAATGCCATTACGATGGCATTTTCTTTGTTACCATTAGTGGTTGGATAATAGTTTTTGCGAATATCCACTTCAACAAAATCTAAGTGTTGATAAAGTTGAATTGCTTTTCGATTACTTTCTCTTACCTCTAACCATAGAGTAATAATACCTTGTTGTTTTAATTGCAAAATTAATGAATTAAGTAACCGCTTACCATAACCTTTCCCTTGAAATTCTGGATCAACGGCAATATTAAATAATGTGGCTTCATCTAAGGTTTTATAACAAATCGCAAAACCAACAATCTGATCTTCCTCGATTAGTTTTAGATTTAAATAACGCTCACCTTGATTATTAAGTAATGTGCCTTTTGACCAAGGAACAGGGTGTGCCTTTTGTTCAATTTCAAATAAAAGATCAAAATCTTGAGATTTAATATTCGTAATCATAATTATACTATTTGTTGTGAAAAAGGTTCTATTTGTTGCCAAAATTGACGTTTATTAATTGAAATGGCAAGATCTTGCCAACTTCTATTTTCCCAAATCGTTAAATTTGCAAATTTTTGAGTTAATGTGACCGCTTGTTTCTCATTTTGAATAATCCATAAAATAGGATGATGATCAAAACTTAATCGTAACGATTGTTCAAAAGTCACCCATTGATATTGTTGTTTTGAGAATTGTAGACTTAATAAAATATCTTGAAATAGTCTTGTTTGTTGATATTCATTTTCACATATTACAATGAGTTTCACCTCTTTTGAAAGACGAATTTTTGCATCACCTTTTAAAACTTGTGGTTTTGTTAACACCCATTGAGTGATATTCATCTCTTGTAATAGTAGATCTCGTCGGTTCATTGTAATTCCTCATAAAAATCATTGGGGAATGGTAGCAAAAGTCGGTACAATGGGGAAATATTATTTATATAAATATTAAAAAATTAATAGGGTAACCGCAAACTTTTAATTATTGATTTTTTTAAATTAATAGTAATAATATTTTAAAAGGGTCAAAAAATTTCCCCCCACCCTAGCCCTCCCCCGCAAGCGGAGGAGGGAATTTTTAGTGTATGTTATTATTCCTCCCTCTGCTTGCGAAAGAGGGGATTTGGTTTATGTAACCATTCTTTCCTCTTCTTGCGGGGAAGAGAAGGAACCATTCTTTCCTCTTCTTGCGGGGAAGAGAGGGAACCATTCCTCCCTCCGCTTGCGGGGGGAGGTTAGGAGGGGGGGCGATGACTTTACTTAGAAAAAATTAAAGGAAAATAAAATGCTATCAAGTGAAAGTGAAGTATTATCACGCCATTTAGAATTGTTTGAAAATAAAAATATATTGCTATTTGGATATATGCAAGATCAATTTGCAAAACAAATAAGCTCACGAGCTAAAAATATTGCTGTTTTTAGTAGTTATTTTGATTTTGTCACTCAAAATAAGAATATAGAATTTGGTATAGAATGCCATCAACAAGCAGATTTAGGGGTGTTTTACTGGAGTAAAAATAAACAAGAGTGCCAATTTCAGTTATTGCAATGGCTTTCAACCACTCAAGTGGGGCAAGAATTATTGATTATTGGAGAAAATCGCAGTGGAGTACGCTCTGTTGAAAAAATTCTTTCACCCTTTGGGAATATTGCTAAAATTGATTCTGCTCGTCGTTGTGGGTTATATCATTTTGAATTAACTCAGTTACCAGATTTTAATTGCAAAAACTTCTGGAAATCATACCGCTTATCTATTGCTGATTTGACCATTTTCACGTTACCAGCAGTATTTAGCTCAGCAGAATTAGATATGGGATCAAAATTATTGCTTTCTACCTTTAACAAAAACGACAAAGTAAAAGGTAAAACCTTAGATTTAGGTTGTGGAGCAGGGGTGATTGGGGCATATTTAAAGCAGCTATTTCCTAAAATAAAACTCACTATGTCAGATATTCACGCAATGGCATTACAATCAAGTGAACGTACCTTAAAAGAAAATCATTTAGAAGGGAATGTGGTGGCGAGTAATGTTTTTTCACATATTGAAGAGCGTTTTGATTTAATCGTTTCTAACCCCCCTTTTCACGATGGGATAGATACGGCTTATACAGCAGTTGAAACCTTAATTACAGAAGCAAAAAAACACCTTAATCGTGGTGGTGAATTACGAATTGTCGCCAATAGTCATTTACCTTATGCTGATTTATTAGATAACCTCTTTGGTTCACATAAAGTATTAGCGAAAACCAATAAATTTAAAGTGTATTCAGTTAGAACGTAATTTAGACAGTTGTAGAGTTATCGTTAAATTGAGCAAAATTTTGTGATCTAGCTCTCAATAATTTATTTTTAAATAGCGTAAAATTACACTCCCTTTATTTTGTATGTACAAAAGGAGTTCTAAAATGAAAACAACCTTAAAGCCATTGGCTTTTATTACCCTTGCAATGTTTGGTACAGCAAGTGCTGAAACTTTAGATTTACGTATTATTGAAACCACTGATTTGCATACCAATATAATGGATTATAACTATTATCGTGATAAACCGACAGCAGATTTAGGTTTAGTACGTGCTGCTTCTTTAATTAAAAAAGCACGTTCTGAAGTTAAAAATAGTGTGTTAGTAGATAATGGGGATTTACTTCAAGGAAGCCCTATGGGGGATTACGTTGCTGCTACAGGTATTAAAGAGGGAGCAATTCATCCTGTTTATAAAGTAATGAATGAATTAAATTACGATGCTGCAAATATTGGAAACCACGAATTTAATTATGGATTAGATTTCTTAAAAACATCCCTTAAAGGTGCCAATTTCCCTTATGTAAACTCAAATGTTTTTGATGCAAAAACAGGTAAACATTTATTTACACCTTATATTATAAAAACACATAAATTTAAAGATCAGAATGGTAATGAACAAACCATCAAAATTGGTTATATTGGTTTTGTACCACCTCAAATTTTAGTTTGGGATAAGAAAAACCTTGAAGGAAAAGTAGTTGTTAAAGATATTAAAGCAACGGCTGAAAAATTAGTCCCTGAAATGAAAGACAAAGGTGCGGATGTTATCGTGGCTATTCCTCATTCTGGAATTTCTTCTCAAAAACATACTTTAAATGCTGAAAATTCCGCCTCTTATCTGGCTGATGTGAAAGGGATTGATACCATTGCATTTGGTCATTCACACGCCATTTTCCCAAGTCCTGATTATGCAAATATTGAAAAAACAGATGTTAAAAACGGAACCATTAATGGCGTTCCTGCTGTAATGCCGGGGCGTTGGGGAAGCCATATTGGGGTAATTGATTTAACGCTTTCTAATGATTCTGGTAAATGGCTTGTGAAAGAGGGACAAGCACAAACCCGTGCAATTTGGAATAAAAAAGAACGTAAAGCACTGGTTGAAGGTGAGCAACATTTACGAGATGTGATTAAAGAAGATCATAAAGGCACCCGTGAATTTGTTAATCAACCAATGGGTAAATCTGATGCACCAATGTATTCATTCTTAGCATTAGTACAAGATGATCCGACAATACAAATCGTTAATTTAGCACAAAAAGATTATGTAGAACGCTTTGTACAAGGTGATCCAAATTTAGCGAATATTCCTGTATTATCTGCGGCTGCTCCCTTTAAAACTGGAGGACGTAAAAATGATCCAACTAATTATACGGAAGTGGAAGCGGGTAAATTAACCTTTAGAAATGCGGCAGATTTATATCTTTATCCAAATACATTAGTAGCATTAAAAATTAATGGTCAAGAGTTAAAAGAGTGGTTGGAATGTTCAGCAGGGATGTTTAATCAAATAGATCCAACGAATAAAAATGAGCAAGCTTTATTAGATTATGATGGTTTTAGAAGTTATAACTTTGATGTGATTGATGGTGTAAATTATCAAATTGATGTCACTCAACCAAAACGTTACAACGGCAATTGTCAATTACAAAATCCGAAAGCAGAACGTATTGTCAATCTGACTTATAAAGGTAAAGCAGTTAAACCAACTCAAGAATTTTTAATTGCAACAAATAATTATCGTGCTTACGGTGGTAAGTTTGCAGGAACGGATAAAGCACATCTTGCTTTCTCATCACCAGATGAGAACCGTAGTATAGTTGCTGATTATATTCGTCGAGTTTCAAAAGAAAAAGGACAGATTTCACCATCAGCAGATAATAACTGGCACTTTAAACTGATTAATTCACCTGATTTAAAATTAATGGTAGAAACCTCACCAAGTGAAAAAGCGAAAAAATTTGTGGAAACAAATAGTCGCTACCCAATGAAAGCAATGGGACTTGATGAAAATGGCTTTGCTCGTTATTACATTGATTTAAGTCGTGAAAAATAAATGTTAATATTATTGGTGCATAAATATATTGTAGACAGGGCATACCCTGTCTATATATGAAATTTGTAAATTTTCGATTTGATCTACTCGCTATATTTATGCCCAATAATATTTTGTGAGGATTTTTATATCGAGCAACGGGCGGATATTCGCAAACTAACCTTTGCCAATTCGCCCCTAAGTTAATTAATTTAATTTGTCTATTTCTACCAGCTCATTTAGAATAGTGTTCTATAATTTAATCAAAAGGGGAATGAAAAATGCACTCAACCATTCAAGATATTTTAGATACCGTAAAATCTGATGCTTTAACTTGTCAGCAAAAAGGAATGTTACTGGCTAATATTGCTGAACGATTAATCAATCCAAAAGAGCTGTTAGGTTATACTGAAGAAGAATATAGCTATATTGAAAATCATATGATTTGTGATTTGAATGAAGGCTATGCGATTTATCGTCCACGCTACATTTTGCCTGATTATAATGTGTATATACAAAAAGGGTGTCAGTTCTTAGATTTACCTGTTCCAACAAGTTTAGATGAAGTATTAGATGGTTTATTGATTATTTATTCTCACGTACCATCAATTACGACTTTCCCTGTCTATATCGGTCGCCTTGATCTATTACTTGATCCTTTTATCACTGATGAAGAACAAGATTACATTAAAATTAAACGTTTCTTAAATCACGTGGATAAAACTGTCCCAGATTCTTTCTGCCACGCTAACGTTGGACCAGTGGATACCAAAGCAGGACGCTTAATCTTAAAAGCAGTGATTGAGCTTGAAAACCCAACCCCGAATATGACGATTCGTTATGACAAAGCACAAACTTCCCAAGAATTTGCTGAGCTTGCAGCGAAAGCCTGTTTATTGGTATCAAAACCGTCTTTTGCGAACGACCCGTATTATAAATCAGAACTCGGCGAAGCCTACGGAATTGCAAGTTGTTATAATGCCTTACCTGAATGTGGCGGGGCTTATACTCTCACTCGTTTACGTTTGGGTACAATCGGACGTGCGTGTAAAACCGTTGATGAAATGGTCAATCACTTATTACCAAAAGTAGCAAAATTAGCCCTTTCTACAATGGATAAACGCCATAAATTCTTAGTGGAAGAAAGCAATTTCTTCAAAACCGATTTCTTAGTCAAAGAAGGCTTTTTAGAACCGCATAACTTTACCAGTATGTTGGCAATCGTTGGTTTAGCTGATGCCACCAACCATTTATTACAATGCGAAGGCATTGATGAAACCTTTGGACAAAGTGAACGTGGTGAAGAAATTGCCACTGCCATTATGGATAAATTAGAAGAAATCACCAACGCTCACAAAGGTGTTTATGTAGAGCGTACCAACGGACGTTATCTACTACACGCTCAAGTCGGAGCAAGTATTAATGAAGAAGATAAAGCGAACAACCCTGCACACCGAATTCGTGTAGGACAAGAGCCGTCATTATTGCCACACTTAAAACAATCCGCCCCTTATCATAAATATTTCCCATCAGGTACAGGAGATTTATTCGCCTTTGATCAAACTTACGTTGATCACTTAGATGCGGTCGTGGATATTATTGATGGAGCCTTTGCTAACGGCTATCGCTATATCACAACTTATCTTAAAAATACCGATTTAATCCGTGTTACAGGCTATCTTGTGAAGAAAAGCGAAGTAGAAAAATTCCGTAACGGTGAAGCGGTTATGCGTGATACTACTTGGTTTGGTAGTGGTACAGATGAATGTGCACAGGTGTTTGATCGTCAATTACGAGATCAAAAAGACGTAAATGCAGAGTAAAACACAATTACTTAGCGAAATTACCCTCCCTCTACATCGGATTATCCCCTTTTCAAATGTAGAGGGAGTGGGCAATCGTACTAGTATTTTTCTGCAAGGTTGCAAGCTAAATTGTTTGTATTGCCACAATCCTGAAACTATTCCACGCTATACTGATGAAAGTAAAAAGGTCAGTTTAAATTATCTATTCCAACAAGTAATGGATGCGGTACCTTTTATTCGTGGTGTAACAGTTTCAGGGGGTGAGCCGACCATCCATCATAAAAAATTGGTGCCATTATTCAATGCCTTAAAAGAGCAAGATTTGACCTGTTATTTAGATAGCTGTGGTTTTTTTGATTTTGAAAAAACCAAAGAGCTGATTGAAGTTACCGATAAATTTTTATTTGATCTCAAAGGGATAGGCGACGGTTTGCAAAGTTTATGTTTTGATCGTAAAAATCGTGAGGGCAAAGTTTATCCTGAAAGAATAGCGATAACGGATCATATCAAGCGGTCAAATTTAGATCGAAATTTACAAAATTTAGAAAAATTACTCAAACTTAACAAAATAGAAGAAATTCGCCTTGTAATGATCAACGGTTTTTTTGATGAAAAGCGATTGATTAAAAAAGTGGCTGAATTAAACCCACCAAAAGAAGTTATTCTCAAAATAATCCGAGTGCATAATAAAGGCACAAGAGATCCCGAAGGGTTAGCACCTTATATTCCAACTACCGATGAAATAGATGATCTCACTAACTATGCCAAACAGTGCGGATTTGAGAAAGTAATAACGATTTATTAAAAAGACACATTCCTTATTTGTGATAAAAAAATAGAAAAAATATTTTATAAATTTTGTAATATATTGCATATACTCTATTGCTTTTCCTATTGTTATTGGTAATATATATTAAAATTTTGCAAAAAATGCAATTAAATAGCATTAAATTAGGGGTTACTATGTTAGTTAAGTTTTCTGTAGAGAATTTTCGCTCAATTAAAGAGCAGCAAGTGTTGTCAATGGTGAAAAGTAATGTATACAAAGAGCTTCAACAAAATACCTTTACATCAAATGCACCAAACACGCCAGAACTATTAAAATCAGCAGTGATTTACGGTGCCAACGCATCAGGGAAATCAAATTTATTAAAGGCACTATTTGTAATGACACAAATCATAGAAACATCTTTTCATAAAAAATTAGATGAACCTATTGTGGTGGAACCTTTTTTATTGGATCCTAAAAGTCGAATTGAACCAACAACCTTTCAAATTTCCTTTATTGCCAATTTAGCGAATGAAGCCTCAGAAGAGAAACAATTTGCATTGGTAGAGTATGGCTTTTCTACAGATAAAAAAATAGTCTATGAAGAGTGGTTAAGTGTTTATCCTAAAGGACGAGAGCAGGCTTGGTTCCATCGCATTTATGATACTAAAAGTAAATCTTATCATTGGCTTAAGGAATCAGAATCCTTCAAAGGTTCTAAATCTACTTGGAAAGAAAATACCCGCTTAGATCAACTTTTTTTATCAACAGCAGTACATCTCAATAGTGAGCAGTTAAAGCCTATTTATAATGCAATTGTGCATAAATTAGGTGTCATTGGTGCAGATAGAATTAGTAATGAATTTACAAAAAAACTGTGTAAAAAAGAAGAGTACAAAACTCTTTTTATCTCTTTTTTACAGCAAGCAGATATTGATTTAGTAGATATTAAATTAGAAAAATTAAACGTTGAAAATATAATTTTTCCTGATGAGTTTCTTCCAAAAGAAATAAAAGAAGAAATTTTTAAAGATTTATCGGAGCAGGTAGAAGTTTATTTTATTCATAAAGACAGTTTAGATAATGAAGTTAAAATTAATTTACGTGAGGAATCAGACGGAACACAAAAGTTATTTGAATTTATAGGTTTAATTTTTAATGCAATGAATCAGGGAGATACATTAATTATTGATGAGTTTAACAAAAGTTTACATCCTGATTTAGTTCGTTACCTAGTTGCATTATTTAATTCTAAACATAATAAAAATAATGGACAGTTGATTTTTACGACTCATGAGACATCTGTATTAAGAAAAGAATTATTGCGACGAGATCAAATTTGGTTTTGTGAAAAAGGTAGTGATCGTGCCACTAATCTATATCCATTGAGTGACTTTAGCCCATTGAATCGTGAAGATTTAGAAGAGAGTTATTTACATGGTCGTTATGGTGGAAAACCCGTAATTAAGGAATTTATTTTTTAGAATAAACCACTGAATAAATAGTAGGTATGTATGGTGAGATCAAGTAAAAGAAAACAGCTAAAATTAGAAAGAAAACAGCCGTCAAGAAAACCTTATGATCGAGTCCTTATTGTCACAGAAGGCGAAAAAACAGAGCCTAATTATTTTAATGATTTAATCAAAGATGAAGGGCTTTCCTCCGCAAATGTTGTAGTGACAGGGGATTGTGGATGTGATCCTACTTCCGTTGTTAATCAAGCAATAAAGTTATTTAAAGAGAGTAAAAAGGGTGGCTCATCTACAATTTATAACAGAGTTTTCTGTGTTTTTGATAGAGATGGACACGCAAATTTTGATAGTGCCATTAACAAAGCGAGCAGTAATAATATTGAAATAATTTGTTCCTATCCTTGTTTTGAATACTGGTATTTATGCCATTTTGAATATACTCGTAAAGGATTTCAGAAAACAGGTAATCAATCTTCGGCGGAGAATTGCATTAAAGAATTAAATATTCATTGGAATAATAATTTCAAGAAAAAGTATGGAAAGTCTGATGCTCAGCCTTATGTTAAGCTTAAAACTAAACTTAATAATGCAATAAATAATGCAAAAAAAGCCCAAAATGATGCAGATTCTACTGGAGAGATGAATCCATCAACAAGGGTTTATAAACTGGTTGACTATCTTAAATCACTAAAACGAAGTAAGTAACCGCTTATAAGATCAAATAAATTCATTATTTATAGTGATAAGCGGTAACATCAACACAAAAATTTGCAAATTTTTGAACACATCGTACCGCTTATTTTATTGCCACCATCGACCCAAAATTAAAACACTGAAACCACAACTCAGAATGTTTAAAACCTACTTCTTGTAGGCGCAATTTATGGGTCTGAATACTATCGGTACGCATCACATTTTCTAATGCCGTACGTTTTTGACTGATCTCCAATTCGCTATACCCATTCGCTCCCTTAAAACGGTGATGGAGATCGACCAATAACGTATTGATTTCATCATTATCAAAGCTAAATTTCTCAGATAGCACCAACACCCCATTAGGATTCAAGCCCTTATAAATCTTAGTTAGTAAAGCTAAACGCTCATCAGGAGGTAAAAATTGCAACGTAAAATTCAACACCACCATTGACGCATTTTCAATTTCCACATCACGAATATCATCGCATAAAATATCTACCGCAATATCAGAATGAAAAGCACTCAAATGAGAACGACAACGCTCTACCATCGCCTTTGAATTATCCACCCCAATAATTGTAACATCATCGTGTTTCAGATTACGACGAATTGACAAAATCCCCGCACCACGAGAACATCCTAAATCATAAACTCTTGAATTTGCAGTAACAAAACGTTCTGTCAACATACCAATAGCCGTAATAATATTAGAATAACCTGGAACAGAACGTTGAATCATATCAGGAAACACCTCCGCAACAGACTCATCAAACGTAAAATCCCCTAACTTATTAATAGGAGCAGAAAATAGTGTATCTTTAGACATAATATTCCATATATAAAATAAAAAGGTATTTTAATAATTAAAAACGAATTAGCAATGGAAAAATGAACAATATGATATCCTTATTTCAATGTTCCCATTCTCTGTTATTGAGCCTGTCGAAGTATAAGAGAACGCTCACAGAACCAAATCCCGAGCTAAAACACCTAACACTTCGACAAGCTCAGTGACCGGTGTTTAGGTAGTCCTGTGATCGATGTTTACCGTTCTCGGTTACTGAGCCTGTCGAAGTATAAGAGAGCGTTCACCGAACAACTTCCGAGCCCAAACACCTAACACTTCGACAGGCTCAGTGACCAGTGTTTGACTAACCCCGTGATCAATATTTTACACTCTCCCTAATCAAAAACCACGCCATTTTCACTCTAAATTGTCTGTTTTTCACCCAAATAACCTCCATTACTACGATTTCACTTGCGTTTTTTTTTTTTTTTTTACAATCGGAAGGTTTACACATATTTTTTAACAAAATATTTACGGGCAGTAAAAGGATTTTACATCCCCTCAAAAAATCCTAAGGAAAGGTTATCAACTTAAAAGAAGGTATCTTTTTATGAACAACATCTACAAAATCGTGTTTAATCAAACAACACAAACATACACCGCCGTCAGCGAATTAGCCAAAGGCGCTAAAAAATCACAAACACAGTCTTCTGTCTTCCGTCCTCTGTCTTCAGAACAGCAAGCGGGTACATTCTTACCCAAATTTGCAAAAATTGCCTTAGCAATCTCAATGATATTAGGTTTTAGCTCTTCAGCAATGGCAGTGGTTTCTGATGCAGAATTTAATGCATTAAAAGCAAGGCTTGATAAGTTGGAAACCGCTAATGGTACAGTAGCTTCTAATGGTGTTACCATAGGCGGACGTAATGGTCACGCCACAGGGCATGATTCTATAGTGTTAGGTGGAGGAAATGGAGGAGCCGCAAATACAGCTTCAGCAGAAAACTCAGCTATATTAGGTGGAGCAGGAAATACGGTTGAAGGTCACGACGCAGCAGTAGTAGCTGGTTATGGCAATATAGTCAAAGGTGCAAGAGCAGTGGCTATGGGTAATAGGTCAGTGGTGTCAGGCGATGAAGCCTTTGCAATAGGAGATCGAGTAATTGCTTCAGGTATGCATTCAATGGCAACAGGATATAGAACAGAAGCAACAACTGCTTCTGCAAGAGCAACGGGGGTGAGAACCGAAGCAAAAGGTTATGGTTCTACCACAATGGGATTTAAGTCATTAGCAGTAGGTACGGGTTCATTAGCCATAGGTGGAAAAGGAGCACCACTAAGCTCAAAAGGAGAAGGCGTATATCATTACATAAATGCTAAAGATTATGATGGAATGCTAGCAGATTATAGTGATGCATTTACCACAGAAGATAGAGCCAAAATTGCCGCAATAACAGATGATGTTGAAAAAGCTAAATTTATGGAAACCAAAATCTATGAACACGCAGGGGCTTTAGGAGGAAGAGCTTATGCAGATGGTTCAATGGCATTAGGTACAATGACAATGGCAGGTAAAGAAGTTAAATCTTATCGGGAAGTTGAAAATGAATTTGTAAGAGCAGAAGCGAAAAAGTTAGGATTAAGTGCAGAAGAGACTGAAAAATTATTTGACCGTGGTATGCCGATAAATGCCATTGCACAAGCACAATTAAACGCTGAAGGGAAAGAAATTTCCTCTGAAAATGTAGACGAAAGAATTCTGCAACTTGTTGCGAAAGTAGAACAAAACGACAAACCAAATGAAGCGCTTAGAAAGATAGAAGCGGTTGCAATGGGTTACCGTGCAAAAGCAACGGAAGATAAATCAATTGCATTAGGGTTTGATGCTAATGCAGGAGGAAGACGCTCCATTGCAATAGGTACAGAAGCAATTGCTGCAGAAAATGGTTCAATAAATATATCTACCGCAGGTACTAGCACAGTGGGACGTGGAGGAACCGTCATAGGCGGACGTAATGGTCACGCCACAGGGCATGATTCTATAGTGTTAGGTGGAGGAAATGGAGGAGCCGCAAATACAGCTTCAGCAGAAAACTCAGCTATATTAGGTGGAGCAGGAAATACGGTTGAAGGTCACGACGCAGCAGTAGTAGCTGGTTATGGCAATATAGTCAAAGGTGCAAGAGCAGTGGCTATGGGTAATAGGTCAGTGGTGTCAGGCGATGAAGCCTTTGCAATAGGAGATCGAGTAATTGCTTCAGGTATGCATTCAATGGCAACAGGATATAGAACAGAAGCAACAACTGCTTCTGCAAGAGCAATGGGGGTGAGAACCGAAGCAAAAGGTTATGGTTCTACCACAATGGGATTTAAGTCATTAGCAGTAGGTACGGGTTCATTAGCCATAGGTGGAAAAGGAGCACCACTAAGCTCAAAAGGAGAAGGCATATATCATTACATAAATGCTAAAGATTATGATGGAATGCTAGCAGATTATAGTGATGCATTTACCACAGAAGATAGAGCCAAAATTGCCGCAATAACAGATGATGTTGAAAAAGCTAAATTTATGGAAACCAAAATCTATGAACACGCAGGGGCTTTAGGAGGAAGAGCTTATGCAGATGGTTCAATGGCATTAGGTACAATGACAGTGGCAGGTAAAGAAGTTAAATCTTATCGGGAAGTTGAAAATGAATTTGTAAGAGCAGAAGCGAAAAAGTTAGGATTAAGTGCAGAAGAGACTGAAAAATTATTTGACCGTGGTATGCCGATAAATGCCATTGCACAAGCACAATTAAACGCTGAAGGGAAAGAAATTTCCTCTGAAAATGTAGACGAAAGAATTCTGCAACTTGTTGCGAAAGTAGAACAAAACGACAAACCAAATGAAGCGCTTAGAAAGATAGAAGCGGTTGCAATGGGTTATCGTTCAAAAGCAACAGAAGATAAATCAATTGCATTAGGGTTTGATGCTAAGGCTGAACATGAAAACTCAGTGGCATTAGGCTCACAAGCAGCAACCAAAGTTTCAGCAGATATTGCGGAAGCAACAGTAAATGGTATTAAATACGGTAACTTTGCTGGTACACCAAATGGCGTGGTGTCAATTGGTAAAGAAGATGCAGAGAAACAGTTAGTGAATGTGGCAGCGGGTGCGGTGACAGAGACCTCAACCGATGCGATCAATGGTTCACAACTTTTTGCTACCAATAAAGCCATTGGTAATGTTGCAAAATCGGTTAAAAATAACTTCGGTGGTAATGCTGCATTAAATGAAGATGGGAACATTACATTTACCAATATTGGGGGAACAGGCAAAGGCACGATTCACGAAGCGATTGGGGATATAAAAACCACTGCCGATGCAGCCAAACGTAAAACCCTTGCAAATAGCACTGCACTCGACACAAAACTGGATGCGGATGATATCACCAGCAAGGATAAATCGGTGACTATTGATACCACAACCACTGCAGGTAAAGTGGATTTAAAAATCAATGTTGATGACTCAACCATTAAAGTGAATGACGAAGGTCAATTACAAGCCGTTGCCTCAGCACCAGAAGTGGATGGTACCAGTGTTGCCTTAAACTCAGCAGGTAAAGTCTCTGTCAAAGATAAAGGCATTTCAGCTGCAAAACTAGCCGATAATGCAGTAACGGAAGACAAAATTGCAGATGCATTATTAACCGAGTTAAAAGCAAAATCACGAGAAAAAGTCAAAGCGGGTGCGGGAATTAAAGTCAGCCCAACTACCGTGGCTGCGGATAAAGATAACCAAGAGTTTACGGTATCATTAAGTGATGCAGTAAAAACCAAATTGGATAACTTAGCCGCTAACCCAAATGCGACTTACTTAAACAAAACAGGCTCAAACATTGGTAATGACACCGCAAAAGCGACCTTCGGTCAAAATGTCGGTAAAGCAAGTATTACGGGTAATGGTACACAGCTAGTTCAAGAAAAAGCCGTGAAAAGCTATGTGGATGGTAAAGCGGTTCAGTTAGGTAACCAAATCACGAATGTGAGCAAAACCTTAAAAGAAGAAGTGGCGATTGTTGAAAACAGTGGCTTAACACTAGATACCACTGCCGCAACCACAACCAAAGGGGCGATTTATACCTTAGGTTTAGATGCAGCGAAAGTAAAAGAAGTGGCAGGCACCACAACCCTTCCTGCTGATTTAGCGGCAAAAGCCAACAAAGATGCCTCTAACTTAACCGACCCTGCAGATGTGGGTAAATGGAAGAAAAAACTGGGTATTGATGGGTTACCAACTAACGCAAATATTGCAAGTAAATTGGAAGCCGATGACATCACCAGCAAGGATAAATCAGTCACTATTGATACCACAACCACTGCAGGTAAAGTGGATTTAAAAATCAATGTTGATGGCTCAACCATTAAAGTGAATGACGAAGGTCAATTACAAGCCGTTGCCTCTGCACCAGAAGTGGATGGTACCAGCGTGGCATTAAACTCAGCGGGTAAAGTCTCTGTCAAAGATAAAGGCATTTCAGCTGCAAAACTAGCCGATAATGCGGTAACGGAAGACAAAATTGCAGATGCATTATTAACCGAGTTAAAAGCAAAATCACGTGAAAAAGTCAAAGCGGGTGCGGGTATTAAAGTCAGCCCAACTACCGTGGCTGCGGATAAAGATAACCAAGAGTTTACGGTTTCATTAAGTGATGCAGTAAAAACCAAATTGGATAACTTAGCTGCTAACCCAAATGCGACTTACTTAAACAAAACAGGCTCAAACATTGGTAATGACACCGCAAAAGCGACCTTCGGTCAAAATGTCGGTAAAGCAAGTATTACGGGTAATGGTACACAGCTTGTTCAAGAAAAAGCCGTGAAAAGCTATGTGGATGGTAAAGCGGTTCAGTTAGGTAACCAAATCACCAATGCAAGCAAAACCTTAAAAGAAGAAGTGGCGATTGTTGAAAATAGTGGGTTAACACTAGATACCACCGCCGCAACCACAACCAAAGGGGCGATTTATACCTTAGGTTTAGATGCAGCGAAAGTAAAAGAAGTCGCAGGCACCACAACCCTTCCTGCTGATTTAGCGGCAAAAGCCAACAAAGATGCGTCTAACTTAACCGACCCAGCAGATGTGGGTAAATGGAAAGAAAAACTGGGTATTGATGGGTTACCAACTAACGCAAATATTGCAAGTAAATTGGAAGCGGATGATATCACCAGCAAGGATAAAACAGTCACTATCGACACCACAACCACTGCAGGTAAAGTGGATTTAAAAATCAATGTTGATGGCTCAACCATTAAAGTGAATGACGAAGGTCAATTACAAGCCGTTGCCTCTGCACCAGAAGTGGATGGTACCAGCGTGGCATTAAACTCAGCGGGTAAAGTCTCTGTCAAAGATAAAGGCATTTCAGCTGCAAAACTAGCCGATAATGCGGTAACGGAAGACAAAATTGCAGATGCATTATTAACCGAGTTAAAAGCAAAATCACGTGAAAAAGTCAAAGCGGGTGCGGGTATTAAAGTCAGCCCAACTACCGTGGCTGCGGATAAAGATAACCAAGAGTTTACGGTATCATTAAGTGATGCAGTAAAAACCAAATTGGATAACTTAGCCGCTAACCCAAATGCGACTTACTTAAATAAAACAGGTGCTAATATCGGTAATGACACCGCAAAAGCGACCTTCGGTCAAAATGTTGGTAAAGCAAGTATTACGGGTAATGGTACACAGCTAGTTCAAGAAAAAGCCGTGAAAAGCTATGTGGATGGTAAAGCGGTTCAGTTAGGTAACCAAATCACGAATGTGAGCAAAACCTTAAAAGAAGAAGTGGCGATTGTTGAAAATAGTGGGTTAACACTAGATACCACCGCCGCAACCACAACCAAAGGGGCGATTTATACCTTAGGTTTAGATGCAGCGAAAGTAAAAGAAGTCGCAGGCACCACAACCCTTCCTGCTGATTTAGCGGCAAAAGCCAACAAAGATGCGTCTAACTTAACCGACCCAGCAGATGTGGGTAAATGGAAAGAAAAACTGGGTATTGATGGGTTACCAACTAACGCAAATATTGCAAGTAAATTGGAAGCGGATGATATCACCAGCAAGGATAAAACAGTCACTATCGACACCACAACCACTGCAGGTAAAGTGGATTTAAAAATCAATGTTGATGGCTCAACCATTAAAGTGAATGACGAAGGTCAATTACAAGCCGTTGCCTCTGCACCAGAAGTGGATGGTACCAGCGTGGCATTAAACTCAGCGGGTAAAGTCTCTGTCAAAGATAAAGGCATTTCAGCTGCAAAACTAGCCGATAATGCGGTAACGGAAGACAAAATTGCAGATGCATTATTAACCGAGTTAAAAGCAAAATCACGTGAAAAAGTCAAAGCGGGTGCGGGTATTAAAGTCAGCCCAACTACCGTGGCTGCGGATAAAGATAACCAAGAGTTTACGGTATCATTAAGTGATGCAGTAAAAACCAAATTGGATAACTTAGCCGCTAACCCAAATGCGACTTACTTAAATAAAACAGGTGCTAATATCGGTAATGACACCGCAAAAGCGACCTTCGGTCAAAATGTTGGTAAAGCAAGTATTACGGGTAATGGTACACAGCTAGTTCAAGAAAAAGCCGTGAAAAGCTATGTGGATGGTAAAGCGGTTCAGTTAGGTAACCAAATCACGAATGTGAGCAAAACCTTAAAAGAAGAAGTGGCGATTGTTGAAAATAGTGGGTTAACACTAGATACCACCGCCGCAACCACAACCAAAGGGGCGATTTATACCTTAGGTTTAGATGCAGCGAAAGTAAAAGAAGTCGCAGGCACCACAACCCTTCCAGCGGATTTAGCGGCAAAAGCCAACAAAGATGCCTCGAACTTGACTGACCCTGCAGATGTGGGTAAATGGAAGAAAAAACTGGGTATTGATGGGTTAGCCACTAACAGCAATATTGCCAGCAAACTGGAAGCTAATGACATTATCAGTACAGATAAGACTATAGGTATTGATACCAAAACTACCGCAGGCAAAGTGGACTTAAAAGTCAATCTTGATGGCACAACACTGGCGAAAAATAGCAAGGGTGCAATCGGTCTTGTCGATAATGCGGTGACGACGGCGAAAATTTTAAATGCGGCGGTAACCAAAGAGAAACTAGGCACAGATGTCACTACTGTTCTTAATAAAGTCGGTGTGGGTAAAGTGGAAGCGGGTAATCAAAACACCGTAACAGGTGGTGCAGTGAAAACGTATGTTGATGGTAAAGCAACAGAGTTAACGACACAGATTACCAATGTAGGCAAAACCTCTAAAGAAGAAGTGGCGATTGTTGAAAACAGTGGGTTAACACTGACAAAAACAAACGCAACAACAGAGAAAGGGGCTAAATATACCTTAGGCTTAGATGCGGAGAAAGTAAAAGAAGTCGCAGGTACCACTAACCTTGCGACAGACTACTTAAAAGCAGATGGCTCAAACATTGCTAACAATAAAGCAACACTGGGTCAAAATGTCGGTAAAGACACCATTGACGGTAAAACCACGGAGCTAGTTCAAGAAAAAGCAGTAAAAACTTATGTTGATACAGCACTTGAAAAAGTGGGTAAAGCCAAAGACGGTAAAGACGGTTACATCGGCGTTGATGGTAAAGACGGTAAAAATGGCGTCGGCATTGATGGAAAAGACGGTATTACGGTGAAAGGCAAAGACGGTAAAAACGGCGTCACTATCAAAGGTGAAGATGGTGTGAATGGAACCAACGGGGTCATCGGACTAAATGGACACGATGGCATCGACGGAAAACCAGCGAAAGATGTTTCCGCAGACATCAAAGTGGTCAATGGAAAAGCAGGCGTGAATGGAAAAGACGGCGAAAGCTTAACCCGTGTGATTTACCAAGATGAAACTGGTACCACGCATACGGTTGCCACATTGGATGATGGGTTAGTCTTTGCTGGCAATACGCCGAATAAAGTGATGAAAGCCCTTAATGACACCTTAGTGATTGAAGGACAAAAAGGCACTGATCCAGCTAAACACTTAACGAAAGACGCTGAGTTTGCTGCAGACAATATCTTTGTTGATACCACAGATGGTAAGTTAGAAATCAAACTGGCGAAGAAACTGCAAGGTGTTGAAGGTATTGGCATTGCAGGTAAAGACGGTTTAAGTATTGCAGGGAAAGATGGAGCAAATGGCTTAAACGGTAAAGACGGTGAAAATGCGGTGGCGATTAATGGAAAAGACGGAATTTCAATCAAAGGAAAAGATGGAAAAGACGGCGTATCGATTAAAGGTGCAGATGGCATTGCCGTTAATGGAAAAGACGGTAAAAATGGCGTGACTATCAAAGGTGAAGATGGTGTGAATGGAACCAACGGGGTCATCGGACTAAATGGACACGATGGCATCGACGGAAAACCAGCGAAAGACGTTTCCGCAGACATCAAAGTGGTCAATGGAAAAGCAGGCGTGAATGGAAAAGACGGCGAAAGCTTAACCCGTGTGATTTACCAAGATGAAACTGGCACAACACATACGGTTGCCACACTGGATGATGGTTTTATCCTTGAAACGGATAATGGCAAACAAGCAGTGAAACTGAATGACACCTTAAATATCAAAGGGGGCGTAACAGAAACCGCAAAACTCAGTGATAACAACATTGGTGTCGTGAACAATGGTACAGATGGGTTAGCTGTTAAACTGGCAAAAGACCTCACTGGTTTAGATTCAATCGTATTTGGAGCAGCGAAAGGAAATGATGTTGTTTCTATCTCGAATGAAGGCATTAACGCAGGGGGTAAACGCATTACCAATATCGGTGACGCAACACAAGATACCGATGCGGTGAACTACAAACAGTTAAAAGCCCTGAATAATGGTAAAGGTATTGATGTTGCTGCTTGGCAGAAACAGATATTACCGACTATCTCATTCTTAAGTGATGGTAAAGCCGCGGGTGACTTTGAGTTAGGCGAACTTGCCTTTGACTTTGGTGATGGCTTAAAAGTTGAAAAACAAACCAAAGATGGAAAACAAGTGGCTCACATTACGTTAGACAAGGAGACCTTGAAAAATGACCCTAACTTTAAAGGGAAAGATGGTGCCAACGGTAAAGATGGAAAAGACGGTAAATCTGCCTATGAAATCTGGAAAGGACAAGCGGGCAATCAAAGTAAGTCAGAACAAGACTTTATTCTTGCTCAAAAAGGTCCTAAAGGTGACAAAGGTGAACCAGGGACTGGAACAGGCTCAGGTTCAGTGGTTAATCCAGAGAAGATTGAAATCCAAAATACGACTATCAACAACAAAGGGGTGACGGTCAATAAAGGTGCGAATATTAATGTAAATAATGGTTCAGAAATTAGCATTAATAAAGGCGGAAACCTCCACTTACAAGAAGGATCTAAGGTAACGGTTGAGAAGAATGTTGACATCAATATGGGTGGAAACCAAATCCATAATATTGCTGCGGGAACCAAAGCGGGTGATGCTGTTAATCTTGCTCAGTTAAATAAAGGATTAGAGGGAGTCAGAAAAGAGGCTAACAGTGGCACATCAAGTGCGATGGCAGCAGCAAGCTTACCACAGGCTTATAAACCGGGACATAGTATGGTCTCTTTAGCGGGGGCAAGTTATGACAAAGCGGCTTCTTTTGCAGTGGGTGTTTCATCGATTTCTGATAATGGTAAATGGATTATCAAAGGAAATCTGAATGCAAATACGGAAGGAAAAGTTGGTGTTGGCATAGGTGCTGGTTATCAATGGTAAGATTAAGATTTAAGAATAGAAATTAAAGATTAATCTAAAATAAAATGCCCTCTTCATTCGAAGGGGGCATTTTTTTTGACACTATCCCACAAACTGTGTAAGGTCTGAAAATAGGGTTCATCAAACTAACCCTATTTTTGGGACAAGTTATTGATCAAAATTTGCAAATTGTTGATAACATCTTACCGCTATAAAAGTCAAAAATTACTCTTCGTCAGCAAATTTTTTTGCTTTATATTTAGGGGTCATTAAGTTTTCAGGTGAAAGAATATCATCAATTTCTGCTTCCGTTAATAAGCCTAATTCAAGTACGACTTCTTTTACGCTCTTACCTGTTTTAGCACACATTTTACCTACGATATCGCCATTATGATGTCCAATAAATGGATTAAGGTAGGTTACAATACCGATTGAGTTAAATACGTAATCTTGGCAAACCTGACGATTTACGGTGATGCCATCAATACATTTATCTCGTAAATTTACACAAGCATTCGCTAATAAACTAATTGATTCAAACATTGCTTGACCAATCACTGGCTCCATTACGTTAAGTTGCAGTTGTCCTGCTTCCGCCGCAAAAGTTATTGTAGTATCGTTACCGATCACTTTAAAGCACACTTGGTTCACCACTTCTGGTACAACAGGATTGACTTTTGCGGGCATAATAGATGAACCTGCTTGTAATTCTGGCAGGTTAATTTCATTTAACCCTGTGCGTGGACCTGATGAAAGTAAACGTAAATCGTTACATACTTTTGAAAGTTTTACTGCAGTACGCTTTAACGCACCGTGTACCATTACATAAGCCCCACAGTCAGAGGTGGCTTCGATTAAATTTTCTGATACTGAACAAGGTAATTGAGTCACTTCTGATAAATATTTCACCACCAGTTCAGAATAACCTTGAGCGGTATTTACACCTGTGCCAATCGCGGTTGCGCCTAAATTTACTTCTAATAAATATTGAGAGATAATTTTTAAATTACGTAGTTCTTCATCAAATAATACGGAAAAAGCTTTAAATTCTTGTCCAACGGTCATAGGGACGGCGTCTTGTAATTGAGTACGTCCCATTTTTATTACATCAGCAAATTCAATGGCTTTATTGTTAAATGCTTCTTGTAGGTAGCGTACTTTTTCAATCATTTCCATAATACTATTATATACCGCAATTCTAAATCCTGTTGGGTATGCATCATTGGTTGATTGACTCGCATTTACGTGATCCATAGGATCAAGGAATTGGTATTCACCTTTGTTATGCCCTAAAATTTCTAATGCTAAGTTTGCCACGACTTCATTGGTATTCATATTGACAGAAGTACCCGCGCCACCTTGATAAACATCAGAAGGAAATTGATCTAAACAGCGACCATTTTCTAAAATTTCATCACAAGCAATAATTATTGCTTTTGCAATTTTTTTAGGAATAACGCCTAATTCACCATTTGCGAGTGCCGTTGCTTTTTTTACCATTACCATTCCACGTACAAATTCAGGCACGTCAGAAATAGTTGTATTAGATATATTAAAGTTTTCAATTGCTCGTAAAGTATGAATGCCCCAATATACATTACTAGGAACTTCACGTTTTCCTAATAAATCTTCTTCGATACGAATGCTCATTTTTTTCTCCTTAATTTGGGTGTTGTTATTTTTTATACAGAATAATTAAAACACAAAAAGAGAGTATTGAGATCAGATTTTTATTATTTAGAGTACGATATTATTTGATAATATCAATTAGATTTTTTTATTTAGAGATAATTTCGTAAATTTTTACTAGAAAGTCACCGCTTGTGGTGAATGATAGATAATAAAAAAGCACCAGAGAAGGTGCTTTTAAGAAATCGTTAATATAAATTACAGACTTTCAGTGAAAGTACGAGTAATTACATCACGTTGTTGTTCTGGTGTTAAAGAGTTGAAACGTACTGCATAACCAGAAACACGAATGGTTAATTGAGGGTATTTTTCTGGGTTGTTTACTGCATCTTCTAATGTTTCACGGCGTAATACGTTTACGTTTAAGTGCTGACCACCTTCAACTTTAATTGTTGGGGCAACATTCATTTCCACTTCACGGTATGCGATTTCACCTAATTCATTTAATGCCACAACTTGGTCTTCTGTATAGTCACCTTTAGCACATAAACAACGCGCTTCATTTTTTTCTTCATCTAATAACCAAAAAGAATTTACTAAATTGCTATTTGAAGATTCTGTAATTTGTACACCTTTAATCATTTGGGTTACTCCTAAGTTTTATAAAAAAAGTTGATAATTTAAAAATTATTTTATCATTCTACCCATTTTGATAAATAATGCTAGAAATTTAACCATATTTTTGTAAATTTCTCCTATATGCGATAATATAATTCTAAAATGTTAATAATATTTCGTAATAAATTAAACAATTTTAACAAAGGGTTAACAATGAAGAATTGGACAGATGTAATTGGCGAAGAAAAATCTCAACCTTATTTTCAACAAATTTTACAATTTGTGAAAAATGAACGTCTAAAAGGCAAAACTATTTATCCTCCTCAAAATGAAGTATTTAGTGCTTTCTCATTAACAGAATTTAGTGATGTAAAAGTTGTTATTTTAGGACAAGACCCTTATCACGGTATCAATCAAGCACACGGATTAGCATTTTCAGTAAAACCTAATATTGCCCCTCCCCCTTCTTTAGTTAATATGTATAAAGAGTTATCACAAGATATTGAGGGATTTCAAATTCCGCAACACGGCTATTTGGTGGATTGGGCGAAACAAGGCGTATTTATGCTTAATACAGTTTTAACTGTGGAACAGCACAAAGCACATTCACACGCTAATATTGGTTGGGAAATTTTTACTGATAAAGTCATTAGCCAATTAAATACACAGCGAGATAATTTAGTTTTTTTACTTTGGGGAAGTCACGCTCAGCGTAAAGGACAGTTTATTGATCAAACTCGTCATTGTGTTTTAAAAGCGCCTCACCCTTCTCCTCTTTCTGCCTATCGAGGTTTTTTTGGCTGTAAGCATTTTTCAAAAACAAATGAGTATTTGAGATCGCAGGGAATTGCTGAAATTAATTGGCAGTTACCTATCGAAATTTAGATGGCATTATTGGTTATTATGTAGCTTGATACTGGAAATAAATTCTAGAAAGTGTAATATATAATGGAAATCAATTTCTAGTATAGGAGAAAATGTATGTTTGGTTTTGAGATTTCAGCGTTCCCGATTTTATCGGTAATTTTTGTTATTTTTGTTATAGTCGTATTGTATTCTACGTTAAAAATTGTACCACAGGGTTATAATTGGACAGTAGAGCGTTTTGGTCGTTACACCCGAACTTTACCGCCAGGTTTAAGCATTGTTGTTCCTTTTGTGGAGCAGGTTGGTCGTAAAATTAATATGATGGAGCAGGTGCTTGATATTCCTTCACAGGAAGTTATTTCTAAAGATAATGCAAGTGTATCCATTGATGCGGTTTGTTTTGTTCAGGTTGTTGATGCACGTAGTGCTGCCTATGAAGTGAATAATTTAGATCAAGCCATTATTAATTTAACAATGACCAATATGCGTACGGTACTAGGTTCAATGGATTTAGACGATATGTTGTCACAGCGTGATTTAATTAATGGACGTTTACTTGGTATTGTTGATGAAGCCACGAATCCTTGGGGTGTAAAAGTGACCCGTATTGAAATTCGTGATGTAAGTCCTCCAAAAGAGTTGATTGATGCAATGAATGCTCAAATGAAAGCAGAGCGTAATAAACGTGCTGAAATTCTAGAAGCGGAAGGGGTGCGTCAAGCAGAGATTTTACGTTCTGAAGGGGATAAACAGTCTCGTATTCTTCAAGCTGAAGGAGAACGTCAAGAAGCCTTTTTAAGAGCAGAAGCTCGTGAGCGTGCTGCAGAAGCAGAAGCAAAAGCAACGCAAATGGTATCTGATGCGATTACGGCGGGGAATACACAAGCGATTAACTATTTTATTGCTCAAAAATATACTGAAGCGTTGAAAGAGATTGGTGGTGCAGATAACAGCAAAGTAGTCTTAATGCCATTAGAGGCGTCAAACTTAATGGGTTCAATTTCAGGAATTGCAGAATTGTTGAAAGGGGATAAAAAGTAGTATTGCGTTGTGTGGAGGCGGTACGCCTCCACTAAATCGCTATTAATTATTGTTATATCAAATCGAATATAACTTGTAAATTTTCAAAAAAATGTTACCGCTATATTTCATATTTTGGCTTGTGTTTTCTAATCTCAAAACTCTAATTCAACGGCACTTTCACCTAATAAGTTTTGAAGTTGTTCGATCATTTCGTTGTTAGGTGTTATTCGCCATTCAACACCACTTTTTATTAATGCTTTTGCTTGAGGGCTTTGGTAATAAAAATGTAGTGGTAATGTTCCTTCTTTATTTGGCGCTATAATTTGGGTGAGTTTTTTTATAAAATCTGGTGTAATCTGTTGTTGGTTTATTGCTAATGCTAAGCTTTTAGCATAACGACTACGAGCTTCATCAAGGCTAATAATTTCACGTACCAACATTCTAAAACCATTATTATAATTATCAAATTGTACAGAGCCAGTAACAATAATAATTTTATCTTTTTCTAATAAAACGCCATATTGCTCAAGAGCTTCAGAAAATAGGGTGATATCTAATTTTCCAGATCGATCTTCAATGGTCGCAATACCTATTCGGTTTCCCTTTTTGGTAACCGCAATACGTGAATTCATAATCAATCCTGCGACTGTGACAGTTTTACCTCTTGAGGTTGGTTGTAATTCGTTTAAACGTATCGATGAATAATGAGATAACTCTTTTAAAAAGCGTCCTATCGGATGTCCACTAATGTATAAACCCAGTGTATTTTTTTCACCTTCTAAAATAACTTGTTCTGTCCATTTTGGGGTATTCGCATAAGCACTTTGAACTTCTTCAGGGGTTTCTGTCAGAATACCAAACATATCTGCTTGCCCTAATGCTTCCATTTTACTGTGCTGATCTGCCGCTTTTAGAGCATCTTCTAAATTTTTCATTATAGCAGCACGATGTGGACCTAGATTATCAAAAGCACCAGACATTATTAATGCTTCAAAAGTACGACGGTTGATTTTTTTTAGATCAATGCGAGCGGTTAAATCAAAGAGATCTTTGAAAATACCCTCTTTTTTACGTGCTTCAAGTATTGCTTCAACAGGACCTTCTCCAACTCCTTTGATTGCACCAAGTCCATAAACAATTTCACCTTTTTCGTTGACACTAAAGCGATGCTGTCCTGAATTTACATCTGGTGGTACAACGGTTAAACCCATATTGATGCATTCATCGTAGAAACCTACGAGTTTATCCGTATTATCCAATTCTGAACTCATTACTGCTGCCATAAATTCTGCTGGATAATGGGCTTTCAACCACAAGGTTTGATAAGAGACTAACGCATAAGCAGCTGAGTGCGATTTATTAAATCCGTAACCTGCAAATTTTTCTACCAAGTCAAAGATTTTCATCGCCAACTCGCCATCAACGTTATTTTTTTCAGCCCCTTCTTTAAAGACAGAACGTTGTTTTGCCATTTCTTCTGGTTTTTTCTTACCCATTGCACGACGCAATAAATCTGCTCCACCAAGGGTGTAACCTGCTAATACCTGAGCAATTTGCATTACTTGTTCTTGATATAAAATAACGCCATAGGTTGGTTCTAAAATGGTTTTTAGGCTATCGTGTTGGTATTTTACATCTGGATAAGAGACCTCTTCTCGACCGTGTTTACGATCAATAAAGTTCTCAACCATTCCCGAACCGAGTGGACCCGGGCGGAAGAGGGCTACTAGTGCGATAATATCTTCAAAGCAGTCTGGTTTTAAGCGTGAAATCAAATCTTTCATTCCACGAGATTCGAGCTGAAAAACGGCGGTAGTTTGAGCTTTTAACAGTAAATCAAAAGAAGTTTTATCGTCAAGAGGAATACTTTCTATATTAATAGGATCTTTACCCTCTTTTTTCAAACGAGCATTAATCATTTCTAATGCCCATTTTATAATAGTAAGAGTGCGTAAACCTAAAAAGTCAAATTTAACTAAACCTGCATATTCAACATCATTTTTATCAAAATGCGTAACAGGGTGTTGCCCTTCACTATCACAATAAAGTGGGGAGAAATCTGTAATTGCATTTGGTGCAATAACAACGCCTCCCGCGTGTTTTCCTGCATTTCTAATGACTCCTTCAAGTTTGCGAGCCATATCAATTAAGGATTTAACCTCTTCATCGGCTTCATAAAGTTCAGGTAATTTAGGTTCAGCATCAAAGGCTTTTGCTAAAGTCATACCTGGATCGAGTGGAATTAGTTTAGAAATACGATCTACAAAGCTATAAGGATGTCCGAGTACTCGTCCCACATCTCGAATAACGGCTTTTGCTGCCATTGTTCCAAAAGTAATAATTTGAGAGACTGCCTTACTTCCATACATTTGTGATACGTGTTCAATCACACGATCTCGTCCTTCCATACAGAAATCGACATCAAAATCAGGCATAGAAACACGTTCAGGATTTAAAAAACGCTCAAAAAGTAAATCAAATTGAAGTGGATCAAGATCGGTGATTTTTAAGGCGTAGGCAACTAATGACCCTGCACCAGAACCTCGCCCGGGACCAACAGGGACTCCATTATCTTTGGACCATTGAATAAATTCCATTACGATTAAGAAATAACCAGGAAAACCCATTTGGTTGATAACTTCAAGTTCAATTTGCAAACGTTCGTCATAATCTACCCGCTTCTCCGCACGTTCTTTAGGATCTGGAAATAAAAAGGCTAAACGTTCTTCTAATCCTTGCTGTGATTTTTGTACTAAAAAATCTTCAGGTGTAAGATCACCCGTTGGGAAGTTGGGTAAAAAATATTCACCTAAACGGATGGTGACATTACAACGCTGAGCAATATGTACGGTATTTTCAATAGCTTGTGGAATATCTGCAAATAATTCACACATTTCTTGTTCCGTTCTGAAATACTGTTTTTCTGAGTATTTTTGAGGACGTTTAGGATCATCTAAAGTATAAGCATCGTGAATAGCCACTCGAATTTCGTGTGCTTCAAAATCCTCTTCTTTTAAGAAACAGACATCATTAACTGCCACTAATGGAATTTGATGTTTTTGAGAAAAAAGAATGGCGTGTTGAATATAACGCTCTTCATCATTGCGAGAGGTACGACATAATGATAAGTAGTAATGATTAGGGAAATATTGTTGATAAAAGGCAATTTTTTTATCAGCATCTTGTGGATTTTCTTTTAATAATGCTTTTCCAATATCCCCATTCCGACCACCAGACAGCACAATAATGCCCTCATTCAGTTCTGCTAACCACGCTTTTTCAATAATAGGAAATTCAATATAGCCTTGTTGATAGGCTTTCGAGATCAGCAAGGTGATATTTTGATAACCGATATTATTTTTGGCTAATAAGGTGAGTTCATCGTACTCTTCGGTATCTGGCGTTGCTCGTACCAAAATATCTGTACCAATAATAGGTTTAACCCCTGAATTTTGAGCTTCGCCATAAAATTTCACTAAGCCACAAAAATTACAAAAATCAGTGAGTGCAATGGCTGGCATATCATTATCGACACAGGTTTTGATAAGTGGTTTCACTTTGGCTAAACCATCAATCATTGAAAAATCACTGTGAACACGTAAATGAATAAAACGAGGATTAGACATAAATTTTTTAATCTCTTTTTTTAGTTAAAAGCCACCAAACAACCGTCAAACTTAAGATACTCGGTACTAATGCACCGACTACAATCGGCAACCAAGACACCACCAAACTAAGATTTCCAAAGACAATATTTGTTACGTAAAAGATAAAGCCAGCAATAATACCAATTACTACTTTTGCCCCTGTAGTGCTACTTCTAAGCGGTCCAAAAATAAAGGACATTGCGAGTAACATCATTACTGCCATAGACAATGGTTCAAATGCTTTACGCCAAAATGTAATTTCAAAACGTTTTGAGTCTTGCCCTGTTTGTTTTAAAAAGGTCACGTATTCTTTTAATTCTGAAAGGGATAATGATTCTGCTTTTAGTGCAACTACACCAAGTTTATTTGGCGTAATACTGGTTTGCCATTGTTCATTTTTCTGTTTAACTCGAATAATACCTGTTGGTGTAATATCTGCTTTTTCAATATTTTTAAGCTGCCAGCTATTTTTAGTATAAACCGCTTGTTTGGCTTTCAACACAGACTTTAAATGACGATCTTCAAATTCATAAATTAAAATGTTACTTAAATTTTTATCAGAAGTAACACGTTGAATATAAACAAATTTATTTCCATCTTTCGCCCAAAACCCACTTTTTGTGGCAAGCATCGTACCGCCTGTTTGAGCCACTGAACGCATATTTCTTGCAAATTGCTCAGTTTGTGGCACTCCCCATTCTCCCATTACCATTGTAATTAAGACTAAAGGAATAGCCGTTTTCATCACTGCTACACCAACTTTAAAACGAGAAAAACCAGAGGCTTGCATCACGATTAGTTCACTACGACTTGCCAAACCACCAAGTCCAACTAAAGAACCAAGTAATGCAGCCATAGGAAAAAAAGTTTCAATATCACGAGGGATCATTAAAAGCGTATAGTAAGCAGCGTGTAACCCATCGTAGGTTCCTTTGCCAACTTGACGAAATTCTTCAACAAACTTAATAATTGCACCCAATCCCACTAGCATAAAGAGGGTAAGCATTATGGCGGAGAGAATGGTTTTTCCAATATAACGTTCTAATACATTCATTTTATTTTTTATCTCTTAATCTTTAAACGATAACGTAATGCTGAAAATTCTTTTGTATCCCATAAATTTAATATTACTCCTAATGCAAAAAATCCGATGGAGACTAACGGCATAAATAGTGACACATTGATTTTCCCAGAAGCACCTGCTGATTTTAAAGAACTTTGTAATAGGAAATAAATTAAATAAAGTAATAATGCAGGGAGTAATTTAGCAAAACGTCCTTGACGAGGATTAACATTACTCATTGATGTAGCTAATAACGCCATTAGAGGTACCGCTAAAATCAATGCTAAACGCCATTGTAACTCTGCTTTGGCGTAGGTTGATTTGCTTTGTAGTAACTCATTAAAACGTAATCGTTCTACGCTGTCTTTTTTTAGATCGACATCTTTATAGCCTAAATAAGCGGAATATTGATTAAAATGCGTGACTTTAAAATCGGAGGTTTGAGGTGTACCTTCAAAACGGGTACTGTTATTTAATTTTAATACTTGATCACCATTTGGTAATCCTGTTAACTTTCCTGATTCTGCGGTTACTACCGATGGTCGATTATTCTTTTTTTGAGTAGGTTGAAAGACAAAAATATCATTAATACTGCTTCCCTTAATATTATCAATATAAAGTACATAACCTCCAGCTGACATAAACTGCCCTGCAGACAGAGCTGAAAAACGAGGGTTAACTTCTGCTTCTGCAAGTAATTCCGCTTGTTTATCCATCGCCCAAGGCATTACCCAAAAGGCATTATAAGTTGCTAGGATAGTGGTAAATAAGGATAAAAAGAGAGCAGATTTAACTAATAGACTTTGACCCACACCACAAGCTCGCATTACAGTAATTTCACTTTCTGCATAAAAACGTCCTAGAGTCAGTAATAATGCCACAAAAAGTGACAGAGGGAGCATCAGTTGTGCCATTGTTGGCATACCTAACCCTAACAGATGTACTACTAGGTCTGTTGGCACTTTCCCACTTACTGCTGAACTTAATACTCTCACAAGTTGTTGACAAAAAAAGATCAACAATAAAACAAATAGAATAGCGAGTTGGCTTTTAAAAATTTCTCTCGTTAAATATCGACTAAAAATCACAATGGTTATCTCAGTTTATTGAATAAGGCAAGCGGTAAGATCTTTATTATTTTTTGCAAATTTTATTATTAATCTGACCGCTTATAGACCGTCTATAATACCGTTTTAGACAGAAAAAATCACTAAAATTCATTTTTTACTTGCAATTTATAATGAAAAGGATAATTTTATACCTCTCAACAAAAATAAACAAAAGGAACATAGAATGAAATTTTGTGCAAAAAGTTTGAATTTCGAACAATCCAGTGATTGTGTTGTAGTCGGTATTTATGAAAATACCACACTCTCAACAAATGCAAAAAAACTAGATGAAGCAACCGCTCACTATTTATCTGATTTACTCAAAACTGGCGATTTCAAAGGAAAACTGGCTGAAACATTGCTTGTTCATACACCGAATCAGCCTTTTACTCGTCTATTATTAGTAGGCTGTGGTAAAGCACCTTTAAATGAAACCCAGTACAAAAAAATTATTAAAGCGGTTGTACAAACCTTAAAAAGCACCACTGCACAACATATTCATCTATTATTAAATGATATTGAAATCAAAGATCGTAATGAATATTGGGCAGTGCGTTTTGCGATTGAAAGCATTTCAGACACCTTATACAACTACGATGAATTCAAAAGCACCAAAGCAGAACCAACTCAATTAGCAAAATTCTGTTTTAACAGTGAAAATCTAGCGGAAACAGAAAAAGCAATTCAACACGCACAAGCGGTCGCATTAGGGGTAAAATTTGCAAAAAATGTCGCAAACTGCCCGCCAAATGTGTGTAACCCTGCTTACCTTGCAGAATTAGCAAAAGAATTAGACAGCGAATATTCACAAATCAGCACCACTATCGTGGATGAAACCCAAATGGCAGAGCTAAAAATGAACAGCTATTTAGCGGTTTCTCGTGGTTCTGAAAACCCAGCTTATATGTCAATTATCGAATATAAAAATGCTCCAAATCCTGATGCAAAACCTATCGTGTTAGTAGGTAAAGGCTTAACTTTTGATTCAGGCGGTATTTCAATCAAACCTTCTGCAGCAATGGATGAAATGAAATACGATATGGGCGGTGCAGCATCAGTTTACGGCACAATGAAAGCCGTTGCTGAATTACAATTACCGATCAACGTTATTGGTGTATTAGCGGGCTGTGAAAATATGCCAGATGGCAATGCTTATCGTCCAGGAGATATTCTCACCACAATGTCAGGCAAAACCGTTGAAGTATTAAATACGGACGCCGAAGGTCGTTTAGTACTTTGTGATGCATTAACCTATGTGGAACGTTTTGAACCTGAATGTGTGATCGACATCGCAACCCTAACAGGGGCTTGTGTGGTTGGTTTAGGGCATATAAACACAGGATTACTTTCAAAAGACGATCAATTTGTTGATCAACTACTTAATGCCTCAAAACAGGCTCACGATTACACGTGGCGTTTACCGATGAATGAAGAATATCAAGATGATCTAAAATCTAACTTTGCGGATTTGGCAAACGTGGGTAGCCGTGCTGGTGGTGCCATCACAGCGGGTATTTTCTTATCTAATTTTACAGAAAACTACACTTGGGCTCATTTAGATATTGCAGGAACAGCGTGGCAATCAGGTGCGGCTAAAGGTGCAACAGGTCGTCCAGTGCCATTATTAACCCAATTCTTAATTAATAAATCTAGCTAATCGTTAGCGTTCAATATTAAGCGGGTAGATATTTAATAAATTTTGCAAAAAATAAGGATAATCTACCCGCTTTAATTTTATCAGTGTATACAAAGGTAATCGTTTGCTACCATTGAAATAGCTGCAATCTTAAAAATGTAAAAATTTGTAAATTTATAGTAATTTTTATTTGATTAATTATTTTTTTATGCTAAATTTCTTCAGTAATTGCGTTTGATATACAAGCAATTCATAATTTGACTTTCTATCATTTTATGCAACTCCAATCGTATCATTGCGTTACAAATTCTAGATTTTTTTTTAACCTTTTTATTGGGATACAAACTATGCTCATTGAAGAACAAGAATACCTAGATTTTGATAATGTCTTAATCAAACCTAAACGAAGCACACTTAATTCACGTAAAGACGTGACCTTAACTCGTACTTTTACCACTAGAAATAGCAAAGTAGATATTGAAGGTGTACCTATTATTGCCGCCAATATGGATAGTGTTGGTACCTTTGAAATGGCAAAATCTTTAGCGAAATTTCAAATGTTTACCGCTGTTCATAAATTCTATGAAGTTTCAGAATGGCAGGCTTTTGCAACAGAAAATCCTGATGTTTTAAAATATGTTTTTGTGACTATTGGCTCAAGTGATAAAGAAATCGAAAAATTGCAGGCGATTATTATGGCAATCCCTGAAATTCGAATGATTTGCGTGGATATTGCCAATGGTTATAGTGAACATTTTTTAAATCAAATTAAAAAAGTCCGCAGCCTCTTTCCTAATAAAGTATTGATGGCAGGAAATGTGGTAACTTATGAAATTACGGAAGAGTTAATTTTAAGTGGTGTGGATATTGTAAAAATTGGGATTGGACCCGGTTCTGTTTGTACCACTCGTAAAATGACAGGTGTAGGTGTACCTCAACTTTCTGCCACTATTGAATGTGCGGATGCGGCTCACGGTTTAGGTGGTTTAGTTTGTACTGATGGTGGTTGTGTGAATGTGGGTGATATTTCTAAAGCCTTTGGTGCTGGTGCTGATTTCGTAATGCTTGGCGGAATGCTTTCTGCTCACAAAGAGTCTAACGGTGAAGTGGTGACTAAAGACGGTAAAGAATTTATGACTTTTTATGGAATGAGTTCAAGCAATGCAATGAAAAAACACTATGGAAAAGTGAATGAATACCGAGCCAGCGAAGGTAAAGCGGTGTTATTGCCTTATCGTGGTGAGGTAAAATATACTGTTCAAGAAATTTTGGGAGGCATTCGTTCAACCTGTACTTATATCGGTGCAAGTAAACTTAAATATATGCCAAAACATACTACTTTTATTAAAGTAAATCGTCAAATTAATACGGTTTATAATCACTTCGAAACAAATTAAACCTTTTAACTTCCCCCTCCCTAGCCCTCCCCCGCAAGCGGAGGAGGGAATTTTTGGTTTATGTCGCCATTTCTCTCCCGCAAGCGGAGGAGGGGATTTTTGGTTTATGTCGCCATTTCTCTCCCGCAAGCGAAGGAGGGAATTTTTAGCTATGTCAGTATTCCTCCCTCCGCTTGCGGGGGGAGGCTAGGAGGGGGGATCAAGTACGATTTTTCTCTATTAAAGCGGTATGATTGTTATCAAAATTTACCAATTTTTCTAATCACCGCAACACTAAAACAAAGCAAGCTCAATCCATAAATTAACCAGTTTCCCCAGAACGTAAAAGGTGTTTCCCCTTGAGTAGAGGAGAGTGACATTGTTAATGTTGTTTCTTTAAATTGAGGGACTTGTTTAATAATTTTTCCTCGATGATCAACAAAAACCGTAATGCCTGTATTTGTTGCTCTAACTAGTGGTTTGCCAAGCTCTAAAGCTCGCATTCTTGCCATTTGTAAGTGTTGCCAAGGACCAATTGAATTGCCAAACCAAGCATCATTAGAGATTGTCAATAAATAATCTGCGTTGTGTGTTTTTTGATTTTGTTGCATTTGATGACCAAAAATCACTTCATAGCAAATTGCCATATTAAAGGTTGTATTACTTGCAGTTAATGGTTTTTGTATAAAATTACCCTGTGATAAATTAATAGGTAAAATAAATACTTCTCGTAACCAATCTAATATATTACCGAAAGGGACGTATTCACCAAAAGGGACAAGATGATGTTTCTGATAACGTCCATTGCTATAGGTATCTGTATCTGATGTACTACTTAACACAATTGCACTATTATAAATTTCAGGTTGTGTATTATCCAACGTTCCAATAATAAAATCAGTATTATGCTTTTTAGCAAGATGTTGCAGATCACTAAGCATTGGAATCAACTTTATTTCCGAAGCAGGAAAGGCTGATTCAGGTAAAACAATTACATCAGTTTTACCAAGTAAAGGGGTAATAAGTTTTTGATAGGTTTGTACGTGCTGAGTGAAATAGTAAGGATTCCATTTGTTTTTTTGATCAATATTTGGTTGCACTAAACCAATGGTCGTAGAATGGGTGTTATCTTCTTTAACCCATTGAATATATTGAGATCCTACAGCGATAGATAGTGCCAAACAAAGAATAATAGATGATCTTAAATAAGCGGTATGATTTTGTGTTTTTTTTGCAAATGTGTAAAAAAGTTGTATAAAGTAACCGCTTATAACAATAACAAAGAAAGTTAAACCTTCAACACCTAAGATAGGGGCAAGACCATAAAAAGGGCTATCTATTTGTGTATAACCTAATTGTAGCCAAGGAAAACCAGTAAAAACAGTGCCACGTAAATATTCAGTAAAAGTAAAAATACTTGCTATAACAAAAGGATTTGTAAATTGAAAACGTTGTACAATCCAACAAAAAAACAAATTGTATAACGTAAGATAAAAAGCCAGTAATCCAACGGCAAGGTAGCTTATTACAACAGGTACGCCACCAAATTGCATCATACTAATGGAAACCCAATTTACACCAATACAAAAATACCCCATTGACCAAAAAAACACTGACCAATAGGCGATTTTTTTATTATGGTAAGTGGTAGCAAAAATTAATCCAAAAGCACAAAGGTAAGTAATGATCCAGTAATCAAAGGGAGAATAACCCAATATAGCGATACAACCTAATATTAAACTGATAAAACAAGCGGTTACTTTAGGGTTGTTTTTTGCAAAATTCATTGCTACTTCTCTTCTTCTTTTTCTGCATTATAATCAGGCATCTTTTCTAATTGACTATCTGAAAGTGTCGCTCTCACTTGTAGTAAACGACGCGTGTTGCCAGAGGTTACTTTAAAAGTAATACCCTCTAGCTCAATGGTTTCGCCTTTTTGGGGCAGATGACCAAAGGCTTGCATCACTAATCCGCCAACGGTATCAACTTCTTCATCTTCAAAATCTGTGGCAAAAAATTCATTAAAATCTTCAATATCTGTTAAGGCTGAAACGGCATAGCTATGCTTTGAAAGACGACGAATTGGTTCTGCTTCTTCTTCATCAAACTCATCTTCGATGTCTCCCACAATTTGTTCTAAAATATCTTCGATAGTGACTAATCCTGATACGGCACCAAATTCATCAACAACGATTGCCATATGAAAACGTTCTGAGCGGAATTCTTTTAGCATTCTATCTACACGTTTACTTTCAGGAATAATTACCGCTGGGCGTAAAATTTGTTTCATTTCAAAAGGTTGTGAGTCACTACGTAAATATTTTAATAACTCTTTAGCAAGTAAAATACCTTCAATATCATCTTTATCACCACGAATAACAGGGAAACGTGAGTGAGACGTTTCAATAATAGTATCTACACAGCTTTCAAGGGGTTGTTCTGCTTCAATAAATACCATTTGAGCACGAGGGATCATAATATCTCGAACTCGCAATTCTGACATTTCAATCACCCCTTCGATCATCTCTTTGGTATCATCATCAATCAAATCATTATCTGCAGAGTCTCGAATAACCTCCACTAAATCTTCTCGATTTTGAGGATCGTTCTGAAAAAAACGATGATAAATACGTTGAAAAAGGTTATTTTTTTCTGCTGAATTGGGTTTGTCATTCATTATTTTGTTCTCTTTATTAAAATATATGTCAAAATTACCACAATTTTAATATTTTAGTAATAAAAAATCACTAAAGTCTATTCCTATTTTGTGAAAATTAGCATAGCATAGTGGCGAATTTTATGATTAATAGGAGTTTATTTAATGAAATTAAGTCAAATTACATTTGCAGTGGCAACATTAGTTGCAAGTTCAGTTACTTTTGCGGGTAGCCTTTCAAGTTCAAAAATGGTCTCATTTTTAGCATTAGATGGTCATAAAGTTACCTCAAAGACTGTAATGCAAATTAATGATACGAATACACACCAAGTTGTTGTTGAAGTTGGTGGAATGGTTAAGTCTGGTTCAAACAGTTCTTATTTTGAGACTCATCCAATTGTTCTTACTTTTAAAGGAGCGTTAGAAGATATTAAAATCAGTGCACCACGAATTTCAACAGATTTTCAAGCAAAGAGATTTAAAAAATCACCTAAATTTAATATAGAAACCGCTTCAGGTGAAAAATTAGCCTATAAAATAGATTATTTGAAAGGGGAAGGGTTTATGCCTTATGCTCGTATTCAAGATAATTTAGCAGAATATAATGCAACGGATGGCGTGGCTGCAGTGGCAAGTTTTGCAACAACTCAATCAATGCCGATGGCAGTACAAAATATTAAAACTAAAAAAGGCAAAGTGGTTGTGAGCGGTCAAAATGTTGCAGAACAACAGTTACAATATTGGTTCCAGCAAGCAGATAAAGCAACGCAACAACGTTTTTTAAAATGGGCTAAAAAACAGTAAATTCTATTGTTAATCTTTAAATATAAGCGGTCAGTTAATTTTTATTTTTTGCAAAATTTTAATCATAACTTACCGCTTGTTTATATCATAAAAAATTATGCAAAATGTCGATCAAAATGAAATTGCCAAATTCGAAAAAATGGCACAAAGCTGGTGGGATCCTAACGGCGACTTTAAACCTATCCATTTATTAAACCCTCTACGAGTAAGTTATATTGCTGAAAAATCTAACGGATTATTTGGTAAAAAAGTATTAGATGTCGGTTGTGGTGGTGGCATTTTAAGTGAGGCTATGGCACAAATGGGTGCTAAAGTCACAGGACTTGATATGACCACTGAACCTTTAAATATTGCGAAACAACACGCTCATCAAAATAGTTTAGAGATTGATTATCAGCAAATTACCATTGAGGAATTTGTTACTCAACAGCAATCTCAAAATGCTGAAAAATTTGATGTCATTACCTGTATGGAAATGCTGGAACACGTACCTGAACCACTATCTATTATTCAAAGTTGTAAAGCGTTATTAAAACCTGATGGGGTACTTTTCTTTTCTACGATCAATCGTACTTTAAAAGCTTATATACTGGTCATTATTGGTGCTGAATATGTATTAAAAATGCTCCCAAAAGGCACTCACGAATTTGAGAAATTTATAAAACCCGCTGAGTTATTAAATTGGTGTGATCAAGCTGAATTAAATTGTAATGAAATGGTGGGATATCATTTTAATCCTTTAACTGAAAAATTCTGGCTAAATAACGATGTAAGTAGTAATTATATTGCGATGTTTAGTAATATATAAAAGAAATAGTAGATAATCATTTATCTACTATTTTATTTTTGTCCTTTATGCCTAATTTCTTGTTCTTTTAAGATTTGCTGAAGTCTCTTATTCCCCTTTTTTAAATAACAAAAAGTGTTGAAAAAATGATTTTTTTACCTTATTGGCTTGTGATTTTTCATTATCATTTTGTGTACATTTTAATACTTTTTCACTTTCAACATCAAAAAAATGAATTTTATCTACATTAAAGGCCAAGGTTATTTGTTCCCCAGTGCTAATTTCATAAAGAGCATCTAATACCGCAGAGATTTTATTGTTGCCAATAGTAGAATAAACATGAGTTTTAGCACCTAATAATTCAGATAACTCTATTGTTAAGTCAATGCAAGAATCTTTATATTCACGTAAAAATAGAGGGTCACTATGTATATCTTCAGGTCTTATACCGAGTATTATTTCTTTTCCTACTAAATTATTTGTTTTTACCAGTTCCATTTTATTAGCAGGAATTTTTATTTTGTTACCTACAAAGTTAAAAAATCCTTTTGCATCTACTATGCCATTGATAAAGTTCATTGGCGGTGTTCCAATAAAGCCACCAACAAATACATTTTCAGGGTTGTCATAAATCTCTTTCGGTTTACCTACTTGCATAATACACCCATCTTTCATAACAACAATACGAGTTGCCATTGTCATTGCTTCTACTTGATCATGGGTGACATAAATGGTTGTTGTCGCTAATTGTTTATGTAGTTTAATTAGCTCGCTACGAGTCTGAATACGTAATTTTGCATCTAGATTTGATAGTGGCTCATCCATCAAAAAGACCTTCGGATTACGAACAATCGCTCTGCCTAGTGCTACACGCTGTCGTTGTCCTCCTGATAATGCTTTGGGTTTACGGTGCAAATAATCTTCTAATCCAAGTATTTCTGCAACCAACTGAACTTTTTCTGCAATTTGCTCCTTAGGAATTTTTTTCTGTTTAAGTGCAAAGGCCATATTGTTATAGACAGTCATATGTGGATATAGTGCATAATTTTGGAAAACCATTGCTATATCACGATCTTTAGGTTCAACATCATTCATTATGATGCCATCAATTTCAAGATCACCTGATGAAATATCTTCTAATCCAGCAATCATTCTTAATGTTGTTGATTTTCCACAACCAGAAGGACCAACAAAAGCAATGAATTCTTTGTCTTTAATTTCTAAATTAAAATCAAATACAACTTGTACTCCATTAGGATAAATTTTATTTATATTTTTTAACTTTAAATCTGCCATACATATTTCCTTTATTACCCTGATAAGGGGAAAATTACCATATACAGTAAAATGGGTTAAATTTTTGTTATCTCAATTAATAAGGCTGTAAAATCGCCTCCCATATGGGCCATACGGCTACTGTTAAAACTCATCCCTGCATTCATCAGGTAGTCACCATAGTAAATTTTATTCACACCAGCAAGGGTAACTTGATACTTAGTTTCTGCTTCTAATCCTTTTAATTTTAAATTAATAAATTCAGTATTAGGCTTGTACAAGCGTTGATAGTACATAGCAAAAGCTTTTTTGCCATCAGGAGATACAGTCATAAAGCTGCCCGAATTATTTTCAAATGGACAACGTAAACGATAGTAAGTACCATATTGAAATACTGCTCTATTTTTCTTATAAAAAGCGATTTGCTGTTGTACTATTTTAAATTCTTCTTCATTTAATTCATTTAGATCCAACTCATAGCCAAAAGCACCAAAATAAGCGATGTTTGCTCTTGTATGAATATCTGTTACACGTGTTGTCTGCTGATTAGGCACTGCAGAAACGTGAGCACCGTGAGAGCTAATAGGATAGAAAAAGCTATTTGCATACTGAATTTCTACTCGATCATTAGCGTCAGTATTATCACTACACCACGTTTGAGGAGCATAATAAAGTATTCCAGGATCAAACCTAGCACCACCACTAGAACAAGACTCAAATAGAATATCAGGGAATTCCTGAGTTAGCCTTTGATATAGTGAATATACACCGAGTATATACTTATGAAATACTTTACCTTGCTCATCTGGAGCCAAGCCTACACTATATACTTCGGTTAGGTATCTATTCATATCCCATTTAATATAACTGATTTTAGATGTCGAAATAATTGCTTTCATCTGTTGATAAATATAGTTTACAACGTCATCTCTAGAAAAATCTAATACATATTGATATCTAAAACTATGGCTGTGACGATTTTCGACTTGTAATAGATAGTCTGGATACTCTCGATATAGTTGGCTGTTTTTATTCACCATTTCAGGCTCAAACCAAAGTCCGAATTTTATTCCTAGTTCTGTTACTTTTTCTGATAACCCACTAATACCACTAGGTAGTTTGGTGGTATTGGCGAACCAATCACCTAAACCTTGTGTTTCATCATCTCTTGTACCAAACCAACCGTCATCTAGAACAAAGAGTTCTGCGCCTGCTTCCTTAGCTTTTTGTGCAATGTGCATTATTTTATCTTCATCAAAAGTCATTTCGGTGGCTTCCCAGTTATTGAGAAGTATCGGTTTATTAGCACCTCTATATTTACCCCGACAAAGTCTTTGATTGAAGAGATTGTGAAAGTTATGACTCATTTGAGTAAGCCCTGAATCACTATACATTACAATTGCTTCTGGACTGATGAATTTCTCACCAGCACATAATTTCCAAGAGAAATTAACAGGATGAATACCAATATTTACTCGACATTGATTATAGGTAGAAACATCTGCTTCACAGAGAAAGTTTCCACTATAAACAAAAGCAAACCCATAAGCTTGTCCAGAATCTTCAGTCGTATCAGGTCTTTTTAGAATAAAAGTGGGGTTATGTTCCGCACTACTTACGCCTTTAGTGCTAAAGATTGATTGATTTCCCCATCTTAGTTTATTAGATACTATGCGTTTTTCTCTTCCCCAAGCACCTGAAAAATGGATAAATTCATAATCACTGTCTGCTAAATCTAACTGCATACTCATTATTCGTTGGATGTAAATAGGTGTGTTACCTTTATGAATAAAAGCAGTATGTCTTGCGATAACAGGATAATCTCTATAAATAGTATAGTATAAAATTAAATCAGTATTTGTTAGACTGTCGTGTAGGGTAATTTCTAAAGTTTGTGCTTCTTGTTCATCTTCAATATAAATTGATGGTAAAGGCTCTATTGATTTTTTACCTTGATAAATTTCGTGAGAAACATAAGAGAAATCAGAAATACTATTTCCATCTTCTTGACGGATAACAAAGGCAGGTTCTCTAAAATCACCAGTACCATAGCTACCATATTCTTTGGGTTTATAAGAATTAATAAGTCTATCACCCTTAAATAATTGATTATCTAAATGACCAAATAATAGTTGATTGTCATTATCTGCGGTATGTATCTTTTTTGCAAAATAAAGATGAAGAAGATGCTTTTTATCATCTAACTTCATAATATAGCTTATTTCTTTATTACTAAGATGAAATGTTTTAGTTATGTCATTAAAATTAATCATAGCTTGCCTCCTGATGTAGCTATACCTTCTATAAAGTGTTTTTGGAATATTAAATAGATGATTATCATCGGTATGCAGGCAATTAGTGATGCTGCCATTAAATCGGGATACTCTGGAGCAAATTGTCTTTGCATTTTTGCTAGTGCTGGTGCAAGCACCATTGCATCAGGACTACGATTTACGATCATAGTCCACATAAGATCTTTAAACCCAAATAACGCGGTAAAGATACCAAGTGCAATTAAAGATGACTTAGTTAGTGGTAACATAATATAAAGAAATGTTTGACCAATGTTACAGCCATCTAATCTTGCTGCTTCTTCTAGCTCTTTAGGTAAGGACATAAAGCTCTGTCTCATTAAAAATGTACCAAAAGCAGTCACAAGTCCAGGAAAGATAAGGGCAAAGATGGTATTGGTAGCATCCATCTTACTAATCATAACATACTGTGGGATGATAAATAGTTGTACTGGCACCATCATCTGAATAAGTACCAACATAAAAACCACTTTTTTACCAAAAAAATCAAGTCTTGCTAAGGCATAGCCAGCCATTGCTGCAGTAACTAAAGCAAAAAAAATTCTGCCGACTATCATTAACAATGTATTTTTGTATAAAATAAGGAAATCTAATTTATGTAAAACATCCGTAAAAGACTGTGTACGCCAAAATTCTGGCCATATTACAAAGGGATTAACGCTAGTTGCCTCAGTATTTGTTTTAAATGCCGTTAAAATCATCCAAACAAAAGGCGTCAGCATAATAATAGCAAAAACAATAAGAAATAAATGGATTAAAATACTTGTGAGTGTTTTTTTTCTTTTCTGACTTTTTATATTCATACTTGCTTCACCTTATTAATTATAGTGTACCCAACGTTTTTGAATAAATAGCTGCATCGCTGTTATAATTAATGTAAGAATCATCAATATGATAACCACAGTTGCACCAAGCCCATAATTGTTCTCTACAAAGGAATATTGATAGAACACATACACCAATGATTGAGTATCATAGAGTGCGGGATTTGTCCTATCCATAATAATATAAATCATATCAAACACTTGTAAAGCACCTATCGTTCTTGTAACAAAAACAAAAAATAAAGTAGGGGAAAGTAGGGGTAATGTAATACTAAAAAACTGTCTGATACCATTGGCACCATCTATTTTTGCTGCTTCATAATAGTCTGTAGGGATTTCTTGTAGTCCTGCTAAAAATAACACCATATTGTATCCAATGATAGACCAAATACCGATAGCTGCCACAGAATAGATGGCAAGTGAAGGTGATGAAATCCAGTTTACCTGAAGATCAAATAAATTGTTGAGTAATCCAAATTCTGAATTATACAACCACTTCCAAACCATTGCTACAGCAGCAGGTGCAACCACCATAGGTAAGAAAAATATTGTTCTATAAGTTGTTTTCCCTTTGATTTTTCTATTGAGTAAGACAGCGATAATTATAGAAATAGCTACTGATACAGGTACTTCTAGTACAACATATTTAACGGTATTGTAAAGAGCTTGCCATATTTTTTCATTATGAAATAGTTTTATGTAATTGGCAAAACCAACGAATGTGTTATTTTTACCAAAGTCTCCTGTCTTATAAAATGATTCTATTAATGTGGCGATTAGAGGAATGATATTTAAGACAACTAGACCGATAACTGTCGGTAATACCATAAACCAACCCCAAGCAAATTCATTGAGTTTTCTTTTTGTCTTCTTTGTATGTGTCATATTACAAATCCAATTTTTTGGCTCACCTAAGTTTTGTATGCAGTCGAAAAGTTATTTTATAAAGACTTTATAGTAAATTTTATAATCAATATAGAAAATAATTTTTTATACAAATTATGTATTTTGTAATATTAAGCGTTGGGTAGTATAAGACACCGCAACGCTTAAATTTTTACAATAACTGAAAGGTTGCGAAAGATTACTCTTCTGAGAGTATGGTATTCATTTCTTTAGCAATTTCTTTACAAGTAGCTTTGGCAGATTTCTTACCTTGCCATACTGGAATAAGTTTTTCGATACTCATACCTTCCCATGCTACGGTATTTCTTGAATAAGGTCTAATAACCATATCTTTGACTTTATCTAGCATAAATAGGTAGGCGTCAAGATTATATAAATCGGTTGATTTAGCCCATCCACTAGACGTTCCTTTATAAGCACTCATAGTAACACCTAGTTTTGCTTGCATTTCTTGAGCTTCTTTACTACCTAAGAATTCAAGTAATTTCCACGCTTCTTTAGGATGTTTTGTGTTGGCTGCTGCTGCCCAACCCAATCCATTGTAGATAGATGCTCTGTGACCATCTTTGGCTGTAGGCATAACGGCAATATCACAGTGTTTTTTCATATATTCATTTTCTTTGAATCCTGCCAACATCCAAGACCCTGTAGTAATCATCGCAACTTTCCCTGATTGCATCAAAACATGCTCTTTATTTTCTGTTAGCATCTCTTGAGGAGGCATAATACCTTCTTTAGCCATTTTAGCATATAGTTCCATTGCCTCTATAGTTTTAGGATCATCCCATTTAGATGTCTTTTTATCAGCACTAATGACTGCACCACCATTACTATAAATTAAATTATAGTAACCTGTTTGGTTTCCATCAACATTTGATGCAAATCCATACTGACTACCATCACTTTTAGTTAGTTTTTTTGCCGCATTGTATAAATCTTCCCATGTCCATTTATCATTTGGATAGGCAATACCAGCTTCATCAAACATGGTTTTGTTATACCATAAAGCGATTGTGTCAATATCTTTAGGAATGGCATAATATTTACCTTTACTAGTATAGAGTCCCATAATTTGATCTGGATAATTTGCCAAATCTATGACTTTACTTGAAGCAATTTTATCTGTTAAATCAAGTAATAAATCATTTTCCATATACTTTTGACTCTCATTTGAGTGCATCCAGAATACATCAGGTAGTTGACCGCCACTTGCACCAGAAGCTAAAAGCGTCCAATAGTCATTCCAACCAACAACTTCGATTGCTGTAGAAATTCCTGTTTTTTTGGTAAAGACTGTCAGTATTTTTTCGATGCCAGGTCTTTGACCTTCGTCCCAAATACTCACAGATAGTTTGACATCTTCAGAATTACTTTGTTTGGCTTGCGTAGAAAACGATAAACCTAACATTGCTAATGCAACAAATACTATATTTAATAGTTTTTTCATTTTACATCCCTCCAAGACATTGTGTCTTATTTATCAACTAGTTTAGTCTAATAACTAGCCGCACTGTACATAAAAAAACTTGACTTTCCAATTAAAGTTTAAATTTTTTTCTAAAACTGTGAGTGATATCACAAAAATTCGAGAAATATTTAAAAGATTAAAATAGATATATAAAAGACAGGGCAAAACAGGGCAAGATCATTTTAAATTGAACTAAATACTATTTTTACGATCAGATCAGTAACAAATGTAAAAAAGGTTTACTGATATGACAAATAATTTTATTACTCACTTTTCAATTATCAAAGATCCTAGAATTGAACGATGTAAAAAGCATGCACTTATAGATATTTTATTTCTATCTATCTGTGCAGTCCTATCTGGTGCAGAAGGTTGGGAAGATATAGAAGACTTCGGTCACGTAAAACTAGACTGGTTGAGACGTTATTTACCTTTTCATAATGGAATTCCTAAACATGATACTATAGCAAGGGTAATGAGTCGCTTAGAACCTGAAGCTATTCAAACTTGTTTTATCAATTGGGTTAAAGAACTCATAACAGAAGTAGATGGAGAAATTATTGCCATTGATGGAAAAAGTGCAAGAGGCAGTTTTTCTACAAAAAATAGAAAAGATAGTCTACATATGGTTAGTGCTTGGAGTTGTGAAAATGGCTTAGTATTAGGACAACAAAAAGTAGAGGGTAAATCAAATGAAATTACAGCAATCCCTAAACTATTAGATTTACTTGATGTAAAAGGAGCCACTATTACACTTGATGCAATGGGATGTCAGCATGCTATTATCAATAAGATTCATTCTAAAGGTGCGGATTATGTGGTGTCATTAAAAGGTAATCAAGGACAGTTAAATAAAGAAGTTAAGGCTTGGTTTCACAAATGTCATAGAGAACAGTTTGCAAATGTTGGTCATTCTATTTATGAGCATATTACTAGTGGTCATGGACGAATAGAAGAGCGAAGATGTATTCAATTAGAAATTGATAAAAATTGGCTTACAGAACATAAAAAATGGGCGAATATCCAAACCGTAATTTGTATAGAAGCTAAATGCCATATTGGTGAAAAAGTGACAATAGAAAACCGTTATTATATAAGTTCTCTTAGCCTTAATGCAGAAAGATTAAATAGTATTATTCGTAATCATTGGGCGATAGAAAATAGCTTACACTGGACTTTAGATATGACTTTCCATGAAGATAATTCAAGGATTAGGCGAGGGAATGCAGCTGAGGTAATGAATGCTTTTAGAAAACTAGCATTAAATATTGTTAAAACTGATACAACTCGTAAAGCAAGTATGAAACGTAAGCTAAAAATGGCTGCATTGGATGATAATTTTAGAGCTCAATTACTTCTAAATATAAATTAAAATGCTCTTGCCCTGCAGGGCAAAATCATACTTGATTAAAAAATTTGCTTTTAATATCTTTTGGTGTACAGTGTTTTTCTTTCAAGTTACATCTATTAATTCTTAAGATAAAAAAACTATGCGTTTAGATAAATTTATAGCAGAACAAACAGGATTAACACGTACTCAAGCAACAAGGGCATTGAAAAGTAGTTTGGTTATGGTTAATGGTAAAATGATTAAAAGTGGGGCGACTAAAATCACCCCTCAAGATGTGGTTATTTTTGATGAACAACCTCTTGAATGGCTTGAGCAGGGGCAATATTTTATGTTGTATAAGCCACAAGGCTATGTTTGCTCGAATGATGACAGTGAATATCCAACGGTTTTTGATTTTTTTGATTACCCTTTAAAAGGCAAGTTACACTGTGCGGGGCGTTTAGATGCAGATACTACAGGATTAGTGCTTTTAACTGATGATGGACAATGGTCGCACCGTATTACCTCACCAAAGTATCAATGTGAAAAAACTTATTTGGTGACTTTAGCTGATCCTGTTGAGCCTTTTTATGAGGAAAAATTACAGCAAGGGATTATGCTACGTGGTGAGAAAACCCCAACATTGCCTGCAAAATTAGAAATTTTAGACGATTATAATGTTAAATTAACGATCTCAGAAGGGCGTTATCATCAAGTAAAACGAATGTTTGCTGCTTTAGGGAATAAAGTGGAATTTTTACATCGTTGTAAAATTGGCGGTGTAGAACTGGATAATGCACTTGAAGAAGGGGAGTTTAGAGCATTAACAGAACAAGAAATCACATTCTTTTAATCCTGTTAATGTCTAAAGTATTATTTGGTTGTGTCATTATTTACGATTTGATCGTATCTTGTGACGCTTTTAAAGAATAAAGTACTGAAAAAAGAACGAGTATAATACCAATACTCGCATAGAGATCTGGGCGTTCATTAAGCAGAATAATTGCAAAGAAAACACCAAAAATAGGTTCAAGAGCAAGAAATATGCCACCAAGATTTGCCGCTGTTTTTGATAAGCCTATATTCCACAGCCAGCTTGCTAACAATGTACATCCAATACCTAAATACAAAACAGCGACAACACCCGAAACGGATGGTGTAATTTGCCAGTTATCAACAAGTAATAACGTGCTAGGAATACACCACAATGCAGCAAAAAAGAGTGTTAAGGCAGTAAAGCTACCTTTAGGTACTTGATCGATGAGTACTTTTGATTGTTGCAAACAAATTGCAATCACAATAGTGGAAGAAAAAACAATCAAACAACCAATAAAGTTATTATTACTCAAATCTGGTATTCCCATTACTAAAGCAATTCCAACTAAAGCAACTAGAGATAATAGTATTTGTTTCTTATTTGTTGGTTGATTGAAAAAATAGTGTCCCGCAAGAATAACAAGAAGAGGTTCAAAACCTATCATTGTCGCTGCATTTGATGCGGTTGTATATTCTAAGCCAATAAATTGCAATAGAAAGATCGCATTAATTAAAAATGATACCCAAATAACTTTGTATAATAGCGGTTTGGTTAACTTTCTTATGCTAGGGATGGCAAGATGGGTAATAAAAGGCAGTGCAATAAACCATCTGAATAGCACGATAATTTCAGGAGAGGCTAATGCTTCTGCATATTTTCCCGCAATAAAAGATGTTCCCCATAAAAATGCGGCAGTAAGTAGGTAAAGCATATAATGTTAGGCTCCAAATAAACAATAATTTCATACAATAAAACTATCAGAAAAAATTGCTTTATACAAGGTAAGGCGTTGTGTTTTATTGCTGTGTCAAAGATGAGATTAAAGCCCAAGTACTTCTTTAACAAAAGGCACTGTTAATTTTCGCTGAGCTTGTAATGACGCCTGATCTAATACTTCTAAGGTATCAATCAGTGAATTTAAGTCACGATCTAATCGTTTTAACAAGAAATTAGCGACTTCATTTGAAAGAGTTAATCCTTTTTGATTGGCTCTTTGTTGTAAAATTGCACATTTTTGTTTATCAGTAAAGCTTTTAAGTTGATAAACCTCTCCCCAATTTAGGCGAGAGCGTAAATCGGGTAATTTTATAGCTAATTGATTAGGTGGGCAGTTTGCACTAATTATGAGCAAGGTTTTACGTTTTTGTGTAGCACAAGTCTGTTGTTCTCGAATTTGATTAAATAAGTCAAATAGGGCTTCTTCCCACTCTTCATTTCCCACAATTAAGTGAATATCATCTAGGCAAATAATATCAAGTAAATCGGCATTTTCTAATACCACGGGTGAGAAGTAATGAGCTTTTTCCAGAGGAATATAACTGGCATTACGTTGTTGCATTAAGAAGTGATTATTTAGTGCTTTTAGTAAATGACTTTTACCACAACTCTCATTTCCCCAAATATAGAAAAAAGGTTGTATAACGGTACTAAAATTTTGGCATAACGAATTTAACAGCACGAGACTGTTTTCATTAAAAAAATTCTCTAATGTTTCATCATCAACCTGATGAATTGGAAGTGGTAATTGAGAAATCATAAGCTACAGAATAACGGAAAAATAAATAAATTTCATCATAAATTTCTTGCAAATAGTAAAAGATCGCTTAAAATTCGCCTCGCTTTCAATATATAGGAAAGTATAAGGAAATTTGCAAATTTTTCCAATAATCTGACCGCTTATTTATTTTAGGAGAAAATAATGAAAAAATGGGCGATTGCTTTAGTATCTAGCGTTGTATTATTAGGTGCAACAAATATAGTTTATGCAAAAAATGAAGTCGTACATCTTTACACTTGGACAGAATATGTGCCTGAGGGACTGTTAGATGACTTTACCAAAGAAACGGGGATTAAAGTAGAGCTTTCTACCCTTGAATCTAATGAAACGATGTATGCTAAAATAAAATTACAGGGTAAAGATGGTGGTTATGATGTGATTGCACCAAGCAATTATTTTGTTTCAAAAATGGCAAAAGAAGGAATGTTGCAACAACTTGACCACAGCAAATTACCTGTGATTAAAGATCTAAATCCAGATTGGTTGGATAAACCTTATGATAGGGGAAATCAATATTCATTACCTCAATTATTAGGCGCACCAGGTATTGCATTTAATACCGAGACTTATCAAGGTCGTCAATTTACTTCGTGGGCAGATTTATGGAAACCAGAATTTGAAAATAGTGTACAACTTTTAGACGATGTGCGTGAAGTCTTTAATATTGCACTACTTAAAATTGGGGCAGATCCAAATACCACGGATCCAGTTGTTATTGAACAAGCTTATGAAGAGCTATTAAAATTACGTCCAAATATCTTATCTTTCAACTCAGATAATCCAGCAAATTCATTTATTTCTGGTGAAATTGAAGTGGGTCAGTTATGGAATGGTTCGGTACGTATTGCAAAAAAAGAGCAAGCACCACTTGATATGGTCTTTCCGAAAGAAGGTCCCGTTCTTTGGGTTGATACTTTAGCTATTCCTAAAAATGCTAAAAATGTTGAGGCGGCACATAAATTAATTAACTATTTGTTAAGTGCAAAAGTCGCTAAAGAATTAACGCTAGCAATTGGTTATCCAACCTCAAATATAAAAGCATTAGCAATGTTACCAAAAGAAATTACTGAAGATCCTGCAATTTATCCATCCGCTGAAGTGCTTAAAACAAGCCATTGGCAAGATGATGTGGGTGATGCCATAGAGATTTATGAAAAATATTACCAAGAGCTAAAGGCGGCTCAGTAATTCTATCTATTTTTCTTTTTATATAGTTATTTGGCTTTCTAGAAAGACTAGAAAGCCAATATTCTTTTATATTTAGGTATTCTAATAAGTACATTTTCATAAATTCTTATTTTATTGTAAGGGATAACTGGATTTCAATGATAATTTTTAGTATTGTTACACCCTACAATATTTTAATAGATAAAAATAATTCGCTATTAAAAAGGAGAGGGAATGAATACCAGGGCAAGATCATTTTAAATTGAACTAAATACTATTTTTACGATCAGATCAGTAACAAATGTAAAAAAGGTTTACTGATATGACAAATAATTTTATTACTCACTTTTCAATTATCAAAGATCCTAGAATTGAACGATGTAAAAAGCATGCACTTATAGATATTTTATTTCTATCTATCTGTGCAGTCCTATCTGGTGCAGAAGGTTGGGAAGATATAGAAGACTTCGGTCACGTAAAACTAGACTGGTTGAGACGTTATTTACCTTTTCATAATGGAATTCCTAAACATGATACTATAGCAAGGGTAATGAGTCGCTTAGAACCTGAAGCTATTCAAACTTGTTTTATCAATTGGGTTAAAGAACTCATAACAGAAGTAGATGGAGAAATTATTGCCATTGATGGAAAAAGTGCAAGAGGCAGTTTTTCTACAAAAAATAGAAAAGATAGTCTACATATGGTTAGTGCTTGGAGTTGTGAAAATGGCTTAGTGTTAGGACAACAAAAAGTAGAGGGTAAATCAAATGAAATTACAGCAATCCCTAAACTATTAGATTTACTTGATGTAAAAGGAGCCACTATTACACTTGATGCAATGGGATGTCAGCATGCTATTATCAATAAGATTCATTCTAAAGGTGCGGATTATGTGGTGTCATTAAAAGGTAATCAAGGACAGTTAAATAAAGAAGTTAAGGCTTGGTTTCACAAATGTCATAGAGAACAGTTTGCAAATGTTGGTCATTCTATTTATGAGCATATTACTAGTGGTCATGGACGAATAGAAGAGCGAAGATGTATTCAATTAGAAATTGATAAAAATTGGCTTACAGAACATAAAAAATGGGCGAATATCCAAACCGTAATTTGTATAGAAGCTAAATGCCATATTGGTGAAAAAGTGACAATAGAAAACCGTTATTATATAAGTTCTCTTAGCCTTAATGCAGAAAGATTAAATAGTATTATTCGTAATCATTGGGCGATAGAAAATAGCTTACACTGGACTTTAGATATGACTTTCCATGAAGATAATTCAAGGATTAGGCGAGGGAATGCAGCTGAGGTAATGAATGCTTTTAGAAAACTAGCATTAAATATTGTTAAAACTGATACAACTCGTAAAGCAAGTATGAAACGTAAGCTAAAAATGGCTGCATTGGATGATAATTTTAGAGCTCAATTACTTCTAAATATAAATTAAAATGCTCTTGCCCTGGAATGAATACCTTAAAAGAGCATAAGCTTAGCATCTTCGTTATTAACTTAGAAAAATCAACGCAAAGACGTAAAATAATTCAACAGCAATTTGAAAAATTACCACAAAAAATAGATTTTCAATTCTTTAAAGCCATTAATGGAAAAGAAAATCCTCATTTCTACTTATTTGAAAAACATAATGCAGAGAAACGTTTTAAGTATAAAGGCAACAAAACAACCTTAGGACAACTTGGCTGCTTTGCAAGTCATTACTTACTTTGGGAAGAATGTATAAAATTAAATCAACCTATTATTATTTTAGAAGATGATGCCATTATTCATAATGAGTTTTGTGATGTTTATTCTTTTTTAGGTTCAGAAGAAAATAGTTATGAATTTTTATGGCTTAGCCCTCCAGCTCCTGCACGTCGTTCACAAAAAGGTAAATTAATTACAAAAATAAAAAATACCTCAAATGAAATTCAGCAATTTTATAAAGGCTGGAGTAATACAACGGGTTATTATATCACCCCAAAAGTTGCTCAAAATTTACTTAACTATGCTCAAGAATGGGTTTTTGATGTTGATATTACGATGGATAGATATTGGGAAAACAAAATAAAATATTTAGCCATTACGCCAGCCTGTTTAGAACCTGATTTATCTTTAGAAAGTGACATTCCTGTTGATAAAGGAAAGAAAGATCGTACGGCAATTATTCGTTTAAGAAGAGAGTTTTATTCGCTTGTAGATAAAGTGAATAAGTTTATTTTTGATATATTGAATAAGTAAAGGAATTATATGAATATTGTATTTAGCTCCGATGATAATTATGCTCCCTATTTATGTGTTGCTATACTGAGTCTTTTAAAAACAAATCAATCAGCTAATATTCAATTTTATGTTTTAGATTTAGGGATTTCCTCAGAGTCTAAAATATTTATTGAAAATATTGTCAATAAATATAATTATAAAGTTGTATTTATTCCAATATCTGAACAAGATTTTGAATCATTACCTATTACTGTTAGCTACCTTTCTGTTGCAGCTTATGCTCGATTTTTAATAGCTAAATACCTTCATAAAGAAGATAAAGCACTGTATTTAGATGTTGATATTATTGTAAATAGTGATTTACAGGAATTATATCATACAGAGTTAGGTGATAATTATGTTGGTGCTTGTTTTGATCCCTTTATTGAGGTAGGAATGAGTGAATATAAAAAATATTTGGGAATGAACTCTAATCACTATTATTTTAATTCAGGCGTTTTATTAATAAATATAAAAAAATGGAAAACAATAAATGTATTAGAAGAAGCTATTTTGTGGTTTGAAAATCACAGAGAGATTAAATATCAAGATCAATGTATTTTAAACGGATTATTTAAAGATAAAGTACTCTATTTAAATACAAGATATAATTTTACTAGAAATTCAAGAAATAGAATTAAAGAATCAATAAAGAAAAAAATACCGTTACAAAAAGTAGAACAAACACAAATGCCTGTAGCAATATATCATTATGTTGGCGGGCGTAAAGCTTGGCATTCTAAATCGGTAGATTTAAAATCTCGTAAATTTATGGAGTATTTTAATTCTTTAGAAAATAAACCAGCTTCTTGGAATAAAAAAATAGAACATATTTCAATATATAAAAAGCTAGTCAGAATAATGAAAGAGTTAGTATATAAATATAGGTATAATATATATTAAACTGATCGCTATAAGCGGTTAGATTAAGGCTAAAATTTACAAATTTTTAGCTTTATCTTATTTCTAAATATTCTTGACTTCAATATTAAGCTTCTTGAAGATAGTATAAAGAGGAAGAAAGTTTTCTGGACAATCCTTAGGATTTAATGCAATAACTTCGATATTAGGCATATCAATTAAATTTATTGCCGCAGAACTGAAGAACGTATAGAGGCGATATTGTTTTTGGGGATATTTTTGAGTTTGTTGTATTATCCAATCTTCGAAAATTAATTTCGTATTGATATAAGGGGCTTGATTTATTTTATAATTCTCTCGTGGATGAGGGTAATAAAAATCAATGTGGTAATTAGTAAAAACCTTTTCGATAAGTGCAATATTTCTCTGTTCTCCATTTTTACTATTTTCATAAATAGGCTGACCCAGTAAGATATTCACGACTTCATTATAATCCTGCTCATAGTTTGGCGTTTCAAAAAGGCTGATTTTTTCATATTTGCCCATAATGTTGGGTAAATTATAAATACTATAATGTTTCACTTGTTTTGCTAAGATATCTTTTACTGTGGGTATTCTCATAAAATATTGTAGGAACTTAGTTCTGCTTCTCAGCGGTCTTTCTCTAATCAGAAAATTATCTTCTATATTAATATTCGCCAGTCCATCATCAAAAGTAATAATATCGGCATTTTTAGCATCTCCAATATATATTTGCATAATCTCAGCGGTTGTATTCGTTAGAAATATTTTCTTTACTTGTGATAAGTTGTGTAATTTGAATAATCTTTTAAAAACTAATTTATAAAACACCCATTTTTTATAGGGTTTATGTGTATAAATAAGTTCGCATTTTTCACATTTTGATTTTAAGCGTTGATAGTAATATTGATATTTTGAATTTTCTATACAGCAAATCATCAGTCCATAAAATACGTCATTTGGGTATGTCGCTATTATTTTTTCTGCAATAAGTATTTGTAAAGGGCTTTGACAAATTATTAAGTTCATATTATTTTCCTAATTTTTATAATTTACTTAAGATTCTGTTTTTATTAAATGTTCTGCTAATTGCAGATCTAAAGTGGTATCAATATCAATAGATCGATAAGTTGGCATTAAATAGAATTGTACAGGATGTATAAAAAAACATTTTTTCTGTAACAAATGTTCAATATCATTAATATAAATTGCTCCATTGGCTCGATATGTCTTTGGTAATTGCTGTCGAGGAGCTTCAAAATCACTTAATTCTCTAATAGGTAGAATTTGATCTTGATTAAGAGAAAAAGATTTATAAGGATGATGTTCACATTCACAAGCTGAAATGACAGCATTAGATTTTCCACCAATAAAAATTTCCATTGCATTTCGGATATCTAATTCATTACGTAATGGGCTAGTTGGCTGAAGAAGGGCAACCGTTCCTTTGGTTATTTTTTTATGGTGTAAGCAGTGGAGAATTGCATCTATAGTTCGGCTATTACTTTGTGCTAAATCTACAGGACGTTTGACAATACTTGCTCCAAAACTTTCTGCTTCTTGTAAAATTTTGTCACCGTCAGAAGTGACAATGATTTCATCAAAAATATCTGCTTTTTGTGCACTTAAGATAGCCCGTCCTATAAGTGAAATACCACCTACTTGTTGTAGGTTTTTATCTGTAATTCCTTTTGAGCCTGCTCGAGCAGGGATCACCGCAATATTTTTCATTATTATTCATCCATGAATTAATTGGCAACAGTTTAACACGATATTTATTATTGAAGCAGGAGAATTCTCTTTTTTGCAAATTTTTGAATAAATCTAACCGCTTGTATTGTAGTAAAAGGCAATATAAGAGAAAATAGCACTCATATTTTATATAAAATCATAAACAAAACGGAAATAAAATGAGTTATCCACAACAACAAGTTGATAAAAGACGTACTTTTGCGATTATCTCGCACCCCGATGCAGGTAAAACCACCATTACAGAAAAAGTGTTACTTTACGGACAAGCTATTCAAACTGCAGGCTCGGTAAAAGGCAAAGGCTCCACTCAACACGCAAAATCAGACTGGATGGAAATGGAAAAACAACGTGGGATTTCCATTACTACCTCAGTGATGCAGTTCCCTTATAACGATTGCTTAGTCAATTTATTAGACACACCAGGACACGAAGACTTCTCAGAAGATACTTACCGAACGTTAACGGCGGTGGATAGCTGTTTAATGGTCATCGACTCAGCAAAAGGGGTAGAAGAACGAACCATCAAACTAATGGAAGTCACTCGTTTGCGTGATACCCCGATCATCACATTTATGAATAAATGTGACCGTGATATTCGTGATCCATTGGAATTATTAGATGAAGTTGAAGATGTTTTAAAAATCAACTGTGCACCGATCACTTGGCCTATCGGCTGTGGAAAACTCTTTAAAGGGGTCTATCACTTAACCAAAGATGAAACCTATCTGTATCAAACAGGGCAAGGGCATAAGATCCAAGAAGTTCGCATAATTAAAGGCTTAGATAACCCTGAATTAGATGAAGCAGTTGGCGATGATTTGGCGTCACAACTGCGTGATGAATTAGAATTAGTGTTAGGGGCAAGCAATGAATTTGACCTTGACGCATTCTTAAAAGGCGAATTAACCCCTGTTTACTTCGGAACAGCATTAGGTAACTTTGGTGTAAACCATTTCTTAGACGGCTTAACGCAGTGGGCTCCTGCTCCACAATCTCGTGAAACAGATATCCGTAAAGTTGAAGCAAAAGAAGATAAATTCAGCGGTTTTGTGTTTAAAATCCAAGCAAATATGGATCCAAAACACCGAGATCGTGTCGCATTTATGCGTATCGTTTCAGGTAAATACGAAAAAGGAATGAAATTAAAGCATACACGTATCGGTAAAGATGTGGTCATTTCAGACGCCTTAACCTTTATGGCTGGGGATCGCTCCCACGCTGATGAAGCCTATGCGGGGGATATTATCGGCTTGCACAATCACGGTACAATTCAAATCGGCGACACCTTCACACAAGGCGAGCTAATGAAATTCACTGGCATTCCAAACTTCGCCCCTGAATTATTCCGCCGTATCCGTTTAAAAGATCCATTAAAACAAAAACAACTGTTAAAAGGCTTAGTACAACTTTCCGAAGAAGGGGCTGTGCAAGTGTTCCGTCCACTTATCAACAACGATTTAATCGTAGGTGCAGTAGGTGTGTTACAGTTTGATGTGGTTGTGGCACGCTTAAAAGCAGAATATAACGTAGAAGCGATTTATGAAAGCATAAACGTCGCAACTGCTCGCTGGGTGGAATGTGATGACGTGAAAAAATTTGAAGAATTCAAACGCAAGAACGAACAGAATTTAGCCCTAGACGGCGGCGATAACCTCACTTATATCGCCCCAACAATGGTTAATCTCAACCTTGCTCACGAACGCTATCCTGATGTGAAGTTCTTCCAAACAAGAGAGCATTAGTCTTAATTTTCAAGCGGTGATATTTTCTAAGAAATTTGCAAATTTTAATGAAAATATCACCGCTTGTTTTTGATAAAGACTAACCTTCCGAACTAAATAAAAATGGATTTAATCCGCTACGAAGAAATTCTTTTTCGCCCATTTCGATATCTAAATAAATTGAAGCGAGATCATCGGCAATGGCGTCAATATGCGGATCTTTTTCTTGATATAGCACTTTTAAATAAGTATGGCAATCACTGCAACTTTCGGTGCGAACACTGGCAAATTCATCATCAATTGCCCAATAATCTAATTTATCCATTTGATCACAAGTTGAGCATTTAGCCCTAACCATATTCCATTCACTTTCACATAATGAGCAATGTAAGTAACGCAGTCCTTGTGTTGAGCCAAGATGAATAACGCTAGATACGGGAGCTGAATCACATACTGGGCAAGTGTGCAATGCTTGTCCGCTTTCCATAACCGCATTATGGGGAATATTTTGAGTAAGTTGTGTCCAATAAAAAGAAAGAGCAGCCCATAAAAAAACGGCTTTATCACTCCCTACATTATGAAATTCTTGATTTAAAAGTTGATTGGCTAGGTTTTCTAATTCACTGTCAGAGGTTTTTTCTAAATTATCAATGGAGGCTAGCACCATTTCGTTGGCATCTTTTTTAAGATGCTGTAATAAAGCAAAAAGAATTTTTATCCACACAGGATCACGTTGCCAATGTTTATAATTTAAGGGTTTATCCGCTAACTGCTCACGACTTAATTCAATTTCTTGCTGTAACTCGAAATCAGCGAGTAATTTATCTTGTACTTGACAAATTTTTGCGACAAAAAGTAAATAATCTGCCATTGGGTTATTTTCAGCAAGCGTCTGTAAACGCTCGGCACGTTTTTTATATAAAATCTTAGGCACAGCAAAAAGTAGAGGAGGATTAAATGTATTTTTTGCTGATTTTTGAATATCGTCTTTGGGTAATATTTTTATACTCATAAATATCTCTTGTTAAATGAAATTGATATAGATAAAAAGTGCGATAAATTTTATCGCACTTTATTTAATTATTCTTTATGACTCATCTGCTTTTCTGCTAATTCTTGTTCAAGTTTAGGCAACACTTCTTCTCGATACCAACGTGGGTGGTGTTTTTTAGACCAACGCACAGTTACCCAGCCTTCCACCATTCCTCGAATTGAGCCTTTAACCCAAAACGCCATATAGATATGCACCATAATACCAGTAAAAAGCATAAAGGCACTGAATGAGTGAACTAAGATTGCAATGCGTACCCAATAAATAGGGAAATTATGGGAAAAATATTGTCGCCACATAATAATTCCAGTACCAAGTAAGGTTAGCATTGCGAGAATCAGTGTCCAAAAAAGCATTTTTTGCCCAAGATTGTACTTGCCATTATCCGACACTTCGTGTTCATTGCCTTTTAGCACTTCTTTAATATTTTTGAGCCATATCCAGTCATTTCGTTCTGGGATATTATGTTGCCAATAAATCAAACAAAGGTTTATAAAGGCGATAAACATAACAATTCCCGTAAATGGGTGGACAAAACGGGCAATTCTTGGATTACCAAGAATTTCTGTAAGCCACGCAAAATCAGGGAAGAAAAAGGCTAAACCTGATAGTCCTGTGGTGAAGAAACAGATAACTAATAACCAGTGACTAAGGCGTGCAGGTAATTTATGGCGAATAACTCGCTGATCATTACTGATCTTAATCTTATTCATCTTTGCCTCCTTTGTTTTCTTCACTGTGTGTTTCATCGTGTTCCTCAAATTCTTCGGTATTTGGACCAACGGCAATATAGTGGGCAATTTCTGCCAGTGCGATTCCCCCTAATGCTACCGCTGCAACAGGTTTTAAGAAATCTTTCCAGATTTTAACCGTTGGATCGATATGCGGATTTTTTGGTAAGCTTGCATAAAGTTCTGGTTGGTCTGCGTGGTGTAAAATATACATCACGTGCGTTCCGCCCACCCCTTTTGGATTATATAATCCTGCATTCTTGTAGCCACGAGATTTTAGATCGGCAATGCGAGTTTGAGCATATTCGATCATATCTTTTTTCGTACCAAAATGAATAGCACCCGTTGGACAGGTTTTCACGCACGCTGGCTCTTGTCCGACGGTGACACGATCAATACAAAGGGTACATTTATACACGCGATTGTCTTTGTCATTCATTTTCGGCACGCCAAAAGGACAGCCCGCCATACAATAACCACAGCCGATACATTTATCCGATTGAAAATCCACAATACCATTGGCATATTGCACGATTGCTCCAGGTGATGGACACGCTTTTAAACAACCCGGTTCTGAACAGTGCATACAACCGTCTTTACGAATTAACCATTCCAAACGGTCATTTTGTTCCACTTCACTGAATTTCATTACCGTCCATTGCTGTGCATTCATATCACGTGGGTTATCATAGGTTCCCACACACTCTTGCGGTGGGGTGCGTAAGTTATTCCATTCTGAACACGCCACTTGGCAAGCTTTACAGCCGGTGCAAACACTTACATCTATCAATTTCGCCACTTCAAGCTGATGATTTCTTGCTTGTGGTGAAGGGGTTAGCACTGAATTGGCTGAAACACGAATAATATCTTGAGATTGAACTGTACTCATCTGTTAGCCCTCCACTTTCTCAATATTCACAAGGAATGCTTTATACTCAGGAGTCTGCGTATTCGCATCGCCCACTGGTGGTGTGAGGGTATTGGTTAAGAACCCTTTTTGTCCCACAGTACTGAAACTCCAATGTGTTGGTAACCCAATTTGATGAACAGTTTGACCATTCACTTGTAAATCTTTCAAACGCTTAGTAACCACTGCTTTCGCTTTAATAAAGCCACGTTTTGAGGTTACTTTTACCCAATCCCCTGCTTTAATACCTTTCTCTTTTGCTAATGCTTCACCAATTTCTGCAAATTGTTGTGGCTGAGCAATCACATTAAGCATTGCTTGTCCTGTCCAGCAGTGGAAAAGTTCTGTTAAGCTGTAAGTCGTTCCTACATAAGGGAATTCTTTTGCTGTTCCAAATGAATTTCTATCATCAGGTAACACACGAGCTACGGGGTTTTGTACCACATTTGGGTGCAGTGGATTTGTGCCAATCGGGGTTTCCCAAGGCTCGTAATGTTCTGGGAACGGGCCATCGCCAATGCGATTTGAACCAAAAATACCACCGCTTCCGTCAGGTTGCATAATAAATGGCATTGTTTTTGCATTTGGTGGTGCTGTACCAAAATCCGCAATATCAATATAGTTCCAGTTTTTACCATTCCATTTCACTAATTGACGATCTTTATTCCAAGGATTACCCGCCAAGTCGGCACTGGCTCGGTTATACAAAATACGGCGGTTTGCTGGCCACGCAAAAGACCAGCCGAGCGTATTTCCTAAACCTGACGGATCGGCATTATCTCGATTTGCCATTTGGTTACCTTGCTCTGTCCATTGCCCCGTATAAATCCAACAGCCCGCCATTGTTGAGCCGTCATCACGTAAATGCCCAAAGCTTGATAATAATTGCCCTTTTTTCGCAATCAATTTACCGTCTTTATCATATAAATCTTTTAAGGCGTAACCGTTATTTTCTTTTGCTAATTCTTCCGCTGTTGGTTCGAGTGGATTCATATAGTTCCACTGCATTGCTTCTAAGGCGTCAAAATTTGCCCCCCCTTCTTTACGATACATCTCTAATAAAATGGCTCGTAATTCAGATAAAATTTCAACATCAGGTTTTGCTTCATAAGGCTGTTCAACGGCTTTCCAGTGCCATTGTAACCAACGTCCTGAGTTAGCAATTGAGCCGTCTTCTTCCGCGAAACAAGTAGTTGGTAAGCGGAATACTTCTGTTTGAATATCAGCAGGATTAACATCATTCATCTCACCGTGATTTTGCCAGAAGTCTGAGGTAGCGGTCTTAATTGGATCAAAAATGACCAAAAATTTTAATTTGCTTAACGCAGCAATCACTTTATTTTTATTTGGGAATGAGCCAACAGGGTTGAAACCTTGACACATATAACCTGTGACTTTGCCTTGTGACATTAAATCAATATATTTATCTGGATCATAACGCTGATCGTATTTTGGTAAGAATTGATACCCAAATTCATTGTCAGCTGTTGCATTATCGCCATAAAAAGCTTTGAGCAAACTTACCATAAATTTAGGGGTGTTTTTCCAATAGTTAACCTGATCTTCGCCCAACGTTTTTGGTGTGGTGCGAGCCAAGAAATCTGCCAAAGTGCGATCTTTATCCTGTGGCAATTTCAAATAAGACGGTAAGGTGTGTGGATATAAGCCTAAATCCGTTGCCCCTTGTACATTTGAGTGTCCACGCAATGCATTTACACCGCCCCCCGCCATACCGATATTACCCAGCAATAACTGAATCATCGCCATTGAACGAATATTTTGCGTACCAACGGTATGTTGCGTCCAACCTAAGGCGTAAAGGAAAGAGGTTGTTTTATCAGGAACGGCAGTCGCCCCAATGGTTTCACAGAAGAGTAGTTGATTTTTAGGAGAAATTCCTGTGATGCGTTCTACCATTTTAGGAGTATAACGCTCAACGTGTTTACGTAATAAGTTGATCACACAACGTGGATCTTGCATCGACATATCACGGATCGGATTGCCATTTTCGTCTAATTGATAAACCCATTTTGATTTGTCATAGGTTCTCGTTTCAGGATCGTAACCGCTGAATAGTCCGTCCTCAAAATCAAATTCATTACTGACTAAAAAAGTCGCATTCGTATAATGACGCACATATTCGTGCTGAATTTTATCATTTTCAAGCAACCAGCGAATCGCTCCTAGCAAGAACGCAATATCAGATCCGCTACGAATGGTAATATAGTGATCCGCCACCGCTGCACTACGGTTAAAACGAGGGTCAATCACCATAAAGGTGGCATTATTTTGTTTCTTCGCTTCAATCACCCATTTAAAACCAACAGGGTGGGCTTCTGCTGGGTTTGCCCCCATTGCAATGACCACATCCGCATTTTTAATATCGACCCAATGGTTTGTCATCGCACCACGTCCGAATGACGGTGCAAGACTTGCTACCGTCGGACCGTGACAGGTACTGCCTTGATTATCAAGCACCACCATACCTAAAGCACGTCCCCATTTATGAGTCAACCAACAGGTTTCATTACTCGCTGCCGATGCACATAACATTCCTGTTGTTGTCCAGCGATTAACGGTTGTACCTTCTGCATTCGTTTGTTGGAAATTCGCATCACGATCATCTTTTAATAAACGTGCAATACGAGTTAGAGCATCGTGCCAAGAGATTCGCTCCCATTTATCCGAGCCTGCCGCACGATATTCAGGATACAGCACACGGTTAGGACTATTCACAAAATCCATTACTCCCGCCCCTTTTGGACAGAGTGAACCACGGCTTACTGGGTGGTCTGGATCGCCTTCTACGTGGATTAGCTTAGAACGTACGTTTTTTGCTCCATCTCCCAAACTATACATCAACATTCCACAACCAACAGCACAATAAGTACAGGTTTGACGTGTTTCCTTAGCACGTAACAATTTATATTCACGAGGAGCTGCAAACGCTTTTGTGGGAGCAAAACCCAACATCGTTGCAGATGTCCCCGCCATCACACCTGTACAGACTTTAAAGAACTTTCTTCTTGTTACCTGCATAAGTCACTCCAAAAATAAAAACAAGAATAAAAATAAGAATAAATCGTGTATAAAACATACGATATTTGAACTAATGTTATATTTCTGTAAAAAAAAGTCTAGTATTATATTTAATAAATGAGATCTATATCAAAAAATTAAAATCCTTTATACTATAATCAGTTACAAATATATTTAAGGAAAATGATATTGATTTGCATTGCTAGAAAAGAAGTTATTTTGTTACAAAAAAATAACAATAGCATATCGTCTTCTTTTAGAATCAAAGACGAATATTTGGCAGTTGAAATTCCAGTTGCATTGGTTTACAACGATATTTCACACACTGTAATGATGTGTAGTCCTCAAAATTTAGAAGATTTTGCGGTCGGTTTTTCTTTGGCGGAAGGGATAATTCAAGATAAAAAAGAAATTTACGGCATTGAAATTAACCCTGTTTGCAACGGTATCGAAATCAACATTGAATTATCAACACGCCGTTTCACTGCTTTTAAAGATCATCGCCGTACCCTCGTGGGCAGAACGGGGTGTGGTATTTGTGGCACAGAGCAACTGAACCAAGTGATCAAACCTCTTCCACCTCTTAAAACGACCTTCCAGATTGATCTTCAACAACTTGATCCTTGCTTAGGAATTTTAGCCCAACAACAAACGTTAAACCAACAGACAGGGGCAACCCACGCCGCTGCTTTCTTTGACTTAAATTACAATTTACTTGCCATTCGAGAAGATATCGGTCGCCATATCGCCCTTGATAAATTGCTTGGTTGGTACGCACTCAACGACAAACCACAGGGCTTTATTATTGTCACCAGCCGAGCCAGTTATGAAATGGTTCAAAAAGCCGTAACCTGTGGTATTGAAATGCTGATCGCAATCTCCGCCGCAACGGATTTAGCCGTGAATATGGCACTGCAATCCAATTTATCCCTAATTGGCTTTGCTCGCCCACAACGAGCCACCATTTATTCAGGGAAACAACGTTTTAACGTGAATGGTCAATTATTAAAATAAGGCGTAAAGGATAAAAGAATGGTTTTTATAAAATTTGCAAATTTTTATAAATAAATAACCGCCTACTTACTAAGTGGAATTTGTTATTTTTGTTTTATAAAAAACCTTGAAAGTATATTTATATTTTCAAGGTTTTTTTATCGATCATAACAAATGAGAATTGTTTGCATTTGTTTCAAAAACAACGAGTTAGCTTTTTAATTTATATAAAATTGATTTAGAACAAAGAATAATGATGAAATTCATTTTTTATATAATGAAACAAGGTAGTATCTAAGTTATTAGTATATTAAATATATCAGTGTTGTTTTTTTGATATACAAATTCAGATTATTAAAATGATGAATGAATAGGTAACCTTTAATGAAAAACTCTCAAGAATGGCACGTTTGTGGTTTGGTAGTACAAACTAGACCTGAAAATGTAGCAACAGTTAAGGAAATACTTTTGAACGTTGCCAATACTGAAATACCAGCTGTTGATAAAGAAAAAGGAAAGATTGTGGTTGTAATGCAATCACAGGATCAACGAGAATTACTCGAAAATATGGAAAATGCGCGTAATATCGAGGGAGTGATAGCCGTATCTTTGGTTTATCATCAGCAAGATGATGATCTGTAATATTTTAAAAAATAAATAAAGTGAGTGGGGACGCTATGAATTTAAGTCGTAGAGATTTTATGAAAAGTAATGCTGCATTAGCCGCAGCAACTGCCGCAGGATTAACCATTCCTGTGACAAATGTTGAGGCTTCAGATACTACTATTAAATGGGATAAAGCAGTATGCCGTTTTTGTGGTACAGGTTGTGCCGTTTTAGTGGGAACAAAAAATGGTCGGGTGGTTGCGTCACAAGGCGATCCTGATGCAGAAGTAAACCGTGGTTTGAACTGTATCAAAGGCTATTTCTTACCAAAAATTATGTACGGAAAAGACCGTTTAACTGAGCCAATGTTACGTATGAGCAATGGTAAGTACGACAAAAACGGTGATTTTGCCCCTGTAACTTGGGATTTTGCTTTCAAAACAATGGCAGAAAAATTTAAATCTGCAATGAAAAAAAATGGTAAAAATGCGGTAGGTATGTTTACCTCTGGGCAATCAACCATTTTTGAAGGCTACGCAAAAAATAAATTATTTAAAGCGGGTTTTAGATCAAATAATATCGATCCAAATGCACGTCACTGTATGGCATCAGCAGCGGTTGCTTTTATGCGTACCTTTGGAATTGATGAGCCAATGGGCTGTTATGATGATATTGAACACGCTGACGCATTCGTGCTTTGGGGTTCAAATATGGCAGAAATGCACCCAATTTTATGGTCTCGTATTTCAGATCGCCGTTTAGCAAATCCTGAAACGGTAACCGTAAATGTGCTTTCAACCTTTGAACACCGTTCATTTGAATTAGCGGATTTAGGTATTTTAATGCACCCACAAAGTGATTTAGCAATCTTAAACTATATTGCGAATTACTTAATTGAAAACGATGCAATCAACCACGATTTTATTGAAAAACACACGAATTTTAAACGTGGACAAACAGACATTGGCTATGGTTTACGCCCTGATCACGCCTTAGAGCAAAAAGCAGCAAATAATAAAACTGCGGGCAAAATGTTTGACAGTGATTTTGAAGAATATAAAAAATCTGTTGCACCTTATACCCTTGAAAAAGCCCATGAAATTTCAGGTGTGCCAAAAGATCAATTAGAAAAATTAGCGAAACTTTATGCTGACCCAAACAAGAAAATTGTTTCTTTCTGGACAATGGGCTTTAACCAACATACACGTGGCGTTTGGGTAAACCATTTAATGTACAACGTGCATTTATTAACAGGAAAAATTTCACAACCAGGTTGTGGACCTTTCTCATTAACAGGGCAACCGTCAGCCTGTGGAACAGCACGTGAAGTAGGTACTTTTGCACACCGTTTACCCGCAGATATGGTGGTAATGAACCCTAAACATCGTGAAATTGCAGAGAAAATTTGGAAAGTACCAGCGGGAGTGGTTTCGCCAGTGAAAGGTTATCACGCAGTTGCTCAGGATCGTGCATTAAAAGATAAAAAAATGAATGTGCTTTGGGTAATGTGTAACAACAATATGCAAGCAGGTCCAAATATCAGCCAAGAGCGTTATCCAGGTTGGCGTGATCCTGAAAACTTTATCGTAGTTTCAGACCCTTATCCAACAGTTTCTGCTTTGGCAGCAGACTTAATTTTACCAACATCAATGTGGGTAGAAAAAGAAGGGGCGTATGGTAACGCAGAACGTCGTACACAATTCTGGCGTCAGCAAGTGAAAGGACCTGGTCAATCAAAATCTGACTTATGGCAAATTGTGGAGTTTGCAAAATATTTCATCACCGATGAAATGTGGCCAGCAGAAATTTTAGCGGCAAACCCTGAATATAAAGGCAAAACCTTATATGAAGTGTTGTATAAAAATGGCAATGTTGATCAGTATAAAAATGAAGAATTAGACGGTCGTTTAAATGATGAAGCCTATGATTTTGGTTTCTACATTCAAAAAGGGCTATTTGAAGAATATGCTCGTTTTGGGCGTGGACACGGACACGATTTAGCAAACTTTGACGATTATCACAAAACACGTGGTTTACGTTGGCCAGTGGTGGACGGCAAAGAAACCTTATGGCGTTACCGTGAAGGTTCAGATCCTTATGTAAAAGAAGGTCAAGGCATTCATTTCTATGGTAAACCTGATGGTCGTGCTGTGATTTTAGCCGTACCTTATGAAGAGCCAGCGGAAAAACCAAATGAAGAATATGATTTATGGTTATCAACAGGTCGTGTGCTTGAACATTGGCATACAGGTACAATGACGCGTCGTGTGCCTGAATTACACCGTTCATTCCCAAATAACTTAGTTTGGATGCATCCTGATGATGCCAAAAAACGTGGGTTACGTCATGGCGATAAAGTAAAATTAATTTCACCTCGTGGGGAAATGATTTCTCATATTGATACTCGTGGACGTAATAAAGTGCCAGTAGGTTTGGTATTTACAACCTTCTTTGATGCAGGACAGCTCACTAATAAATTAACATTAGATGCGACAGATCCGATTTCAAAAGAAACCGACTTTAAGAAATGTGCCGTGAAAGTGGTTAAAGCGTAATAGAAATTTTTGCAAAAAGTTCATAAAAAATAACCGCTTATAAGCAACAAAATGATTAAGGTTGGATTTGTATCAAATGAAGAAAAATCTTGTGACACCAGAACGCCGTAAGTTCTTAAAAAATGCCACTCGCACTGCGGGTGGGCTGATTGGTGTCGGCTTGCTGTTAGGTTTACAGCAAAAACAAGTGATGGCAAGAAAAGGTGTTGCATTACGTCCACCTTTTGCCTTGCTTGATGAACAAGAGTTTTCAGCAGCTTGCATTCGTTGTGGACAATGTGTGCAAGCCTGCCCTTATGATATGTTAAATCTGGCAAGCCTCGTTTCATCAAAAGAAGCAGGGACACCTTATTTTGTAGCACGTAATAAACCTTGTGAAATGTGCGTGGATATTCCTTGTGCGAAGGCTTGCCCAACAGGTGCATTAGATGCCAAAGCAACGGACATCAACAAAGCAAAAATGGGGTTGGCGGTGTTACTTGATCACGAAACTTGCTTGAATTGGCAAGGGCTACGTTGTGATGTCTGTTATCGAGTTTGTCCACTGATTGATGAGGCGATAACCTTAGAAGAGCAACGAAATCCGCGTTCTGACAAGCACGCGATGTTTATTCCAACGGTACATTCTGATTTTTGTACAGGGTGTGGCAAGTGTGAACAGGCGTGTGTATTGGAAGAGGCAGCGATCAAGGTACTACCTAATGATCTCGCTAAAGGAATGCTGGGCGAACATTATCGTTTTGGGTGGCAAGAGAAAGAAAAAGCAGGGCACTCGATTGCTCCTAAAGATATTATTAGCTTTCCCATTCGTGGATTTAAGGATGGTTTGTAATGGCAAATTGTCCTAAATACGCAGGCAGAGAAGCAAGGGAAAAACTTGGCTGGTGGTATGCAAATCGCTTTTTGTTCTGGCGACGTATCACACAGTTATCTGTTTTAGCAATGTTTTTATCGGGTCCTTATTTGGGTGTATGGATTTTAAAAGGAAATTATTCCAGTAGTTTATTATTTGATGTTATTCCATTGGGTGATCCATTAATAACAATGGAGAGTTTAGCGACAGGTTATTTACCAACTGCAACTTCATTATTAGGTGTTGCAATTATTGTAATTCTATATGGATTGTTAGGCAGTAAAGTTTTTTGTGGTTGGGTATGTCCGTTGAATGTGGTTACCGATTGTGCCGCTTGGTTACGTCGTAAATTAGGCATTCGTCAAAGTGCTAAATTATCAAGAAACCTACGTTATGGTTTATTGGTGATTATCTTAGTGGGTAGTGCCACCAGTGGCTTATTATTGTGGGAATGGATCAACCCTGTTGCAGCCTTAGGACGAGCCTTAATTTATGGTTTTGGGGCGACGATTTGGTTAATTCTTGCGATTTTTCTGTTTGATTTATTCATCGTAGAACACGGCTGGTGTGGGCATTTATGTCCGATTGGGGCAACTTATGGGCTGATTGGTGCAAAAAGTCTATTACGTATTAAAGTGATTGATCGAACAAAATGTGATAACTGTATGGATTGCTACAACGTTTGTCCTGAGCCACAAGTATTACGTTCGCCATTACACGGTAAAAAAGAGGAAAGCCTGATTGTGCTTTCAAAAGATTGTATTAGTTGCGGACGTTGCATTGACGTCTGTGCAGAGAAAGTTTTTAAATTTAGTCATCGATTTAATTCGGGGGAGTGATAACAATGAAAAAGTATTTATTGATTTTAACCGCACTTTTAGGTGCAACAACTTTATCAAGTAATGTATTTGCAGTGGGAAATAACATTGATGAATCGCCAGAAAATGTAACGCCTGCGTTTCATAATCCACCTAAGGAAATAGAATTACCACCATTAAACTATGTGAATCAACCACCTGTGATTCCACATAGTGTGAAAGGTTATCAAGTAACCAAAAACAACAACCAGTGTTTAAGTTGTCATAGCCCTAAAAATGCACGAGTAACAGGTGCGACACGTATTAGCCCAACTCACTTTACGGATCGTGATGGTAATATCGTAGGTGGAACGTCGCCACGTCGTTATTTCTGTTTACAATGCCACGTGACACAAGCCGATGTGGATAGCATTGTGCCAAATGATTTTGAACCAATGCCAGGATTTGGGAAATAAGGGTTAAGAAAATGACAGAAAACAAACAGAAAAAACCGAATTTTATTGTCCGTTTTTGGCGGTGGTTTCGTTCGCCAAGTCGTATCGCTGTGGGTGTGTTAATCACGCTTTCCTTTATTGTCGGAATTTTATTTTGGGGTGGATTTAATACTGCATTAGAACACACTAACACCGAAGAATTTTGTTCAAGTTGTCATATGAATGATGTTGTACCAGAGTATCGTCAATCATCGCATTATATGAACCACGCAGGTGTGAAAGCAATTTGTTCGGATTGCCACGTACCACATAAATTTTTCCCTAAATGGAAACGTAAACTAGAAGCAGCCAAAGAAGTTTATGCACACTTTACAGGCAAAGTGGATACCAAAGAAAAATTTGAAGCAGCACGTTTAGAAATGGCAGAGCGTGAATGGGCAAGAATGAAAGCCAATGATTCCGCTGCTTGTCGTAGCTGTCACAATTTTGATGATATGGATTTTACAGAGCAAAAAACTGTTGCAGCCAAAATGCACAAAATGGCGATTGAAGAAAACAAAACCTGTATCGACTGCCATAAAGGTATTGCTCACCAATTACCGAATATGGAAAATGTAGAATCAGGTTTTACAAAAGAGTAAACGTTTCTCCCCCTTTAATTTACTGAAATTAGTTTATTTTTCTGATTTCAGTAAATTCATTTCTAGTTTATAATCATCTGAATTGTTAGTTGAAATAAGTATGATAGATTAAAATTTTTAAGCGGTTAGATTTTTTGGTAAATCTGCAAATTTGGTAAGAAATATATTGATGAAAAATCATTACACAAAAATATTTTGATTATTGCAGTAAAAAATAATGGCTGGATCAATCATAAAGTTTTATCATCACAGCTCGGTGCAATAGCTACAGGAAGACAAATTACTTTGGCTCTTTCAGAATTAATAAGAAAAGGATTTATTTTAGGTAAAGGAGAGCAGAAGAATAAATTTTACCTCCTACCTTGGGCAAAAGATATTGATATTACTCAAATCTATACATCTGAAACTATTGCATTAAGCCATTTTAATTCTAAGGCTAAGGCACAAGCTAAGGCACAAGCTAAGGCACAAGCTAATATTGGTAAAAATATAGTAAATAGAGACCGTTATGGTAGAATTAAATTTGGAAATCAACGAGTTATTGATGAAATATGCTACCTAGATAATCTTTTCAAAGCTCAGTTAGAAAGTATTATATCTTGTGATTTTTATAATAAGAAAAAGAAACCGCCTGAACAAGTTAAAGTGTATGTTTGTGCTTTATGTAAAGATCAATATGTATCTAAAAATGCATTAGCAACATTATTAGGAATGAGTCATTCTGCATTAGGAAAACATCTTAAAGAATTTGTAAGAGGAAATATTTTAGAACTTGCTTTTCCACAGCAGCCAACTCATAAAGATCAGGCTTATACATTAAAAAAATAACATAATTTGGAATAAAAATGACAGAAAAAGTAATCAGTGCCAAAGTGCAATTTGTAACCATTAGTGATGATGAAAGTGGGCAACGAATTGATAATTTCTTACTCGCAAAGCTCAAAGGCGTGCCGAAAAGTTTAATTTATCGTATCGTTCGTAAAGGCGAAGTACGCATAAACAAAGGGCGTATCAAACCTGAATATAAGCTACAAGGTGGCGATATTGTGCGAATTCCGCCAGTTCGTGTATCTGAGAAAAACACTGCTCCGATTTCCACCAAACTCAATAAAGTGGCGGAATTAGAAAGCCATATTTTATATGAAGATGAAGTGTTAATTGTAGTAAATAAACCTTCAGGCATTGCGGTTCACGGTGGCAGTGGATTGAGTTTTGGGCTAATTGAAGCGTTGCGTGCATTACGCCCAGAAGCTCGCTTTTTAGAATTAGTACACCGTATTGACCGTGATACATCAGGGATTTTGTTAGTTGCCAAAAAACGCTCTGCGTTACGCAATTTACACGAGCAGTTACGCATTAAAACCGTAAAAAAAGACTATCTTGCCTTAGTGCGTGGGCAGTGGCAATCCCACGTGAAAGCCGTTAAAGCCCCTTTGAAAAAGAACGAATTAGCCAGTGGCGAACGTATTGTGCGAGTGAGTGAAGACGGCAAACCGTCCGACACCCGTTTTAGCATTGAAGAACGCTATCAAAGTGCGACCTTAGTGAAAGCCTCGCCAGTAACAGGACGCACCCACCAAATCCGTGTGCATACTCAATATGCAGGACACCCAATCGCCTTAGACAGTAAATATGGCGACGCAGAATTTGATCAAAAAATGAAAAGTTTTGGGCTAAACCGTCTGTTTTTACACGCGTATTCGATTCGTTTTACACACCCAAGAACCGAAGAAGAAATGGTCATTACCGCCCCACTGGATAGCAACTTAAAAGCAATTTTAAAAAGGCTAAGAGATGAAAATTAGTTACAAAAATTACCAAAAATGTGACCGCTTATTAGATTTAACCAAGCCAAATATTATGGGGATTTTAAATTTTACCCCTGATTCATTCTCGGATAGTGGACGTTTTTTCTCGTTAGATAAAGCTCTTTTTCAAGTAGAAAAAATGCTTAATGACGGAGCGGATATTATTGATATCGGAGGTGAATCAACTCGCCCTAACGCTGAAATTATTAGCGAACAGCAAGAGCTAGAACGTGTCGTTCCTCTGGTTGAGGCGGTTCGCTCACGCTTTGATTGTTTAATTTCAGTGGATACATCAAAAGCCGAAGTGATGAAAGAGTCCGCCAAAGTCGGAATGGATATTATCAACGATATTCGTGCCTTAACCCTACCGAATGCGTTGGATACCGCCGCCGAATTAGGCTTGCCTGTATGCTTAATGCATATGCAAGGCACGCCTCAAACAATGCAACAAAACCCTGATTACGATGATGTGGTTGATGAAGTGGCGACATTCTTAAACAAACGAGCCTTTGCGTGTTTAATTTCAGGTATTCCGCAGGAACGTATTATTTTAGATGTCGGTTTTGGTTTTGGAAAAACGGTCGAACACAATTATCAACTCTTAAAACATTTAAACATTTTCGCCGAATCTGGCTACCCTATTCTTGCTGGGCTTTCTCGCAAATCAATGATTGGTGCGGTGTTAGATAAACCCGTTGAAGATCGCTTAATCGGGAGTGTCGCAGGAGCATTATTATGCGTCCAAAATGGAGCTAAAATTATACGAGTTCACGATGTGAAAGAAACTGCGGATGCGTTAAAAATTTGGAATGCAATGAATGAAGTTAAGTAGCGGTTAGATGTGATTGATTTTTTGCAAATTTTGAGCAACATCTTACCGCTATCTTTTAAAATAATTAATTTTTTTGTAATTTTGTCCAGTTGTAGTAACCGTATAATGAATTCAGTAAATAAGCACCATACATTAAGTACATTGCTGCAGTATCTACCCATAAGATGATACTAAGAATATTGATAATAATCCATAATGCCCATTGTTCACGGTAGCGTAAGACCATTAATAGTTGAGCTGCAACAACTAAAATAGTGGTTACACCATCTAATCCTGCAGCACTTCCACCAAAATATTTTAATGCACTAATAAAACATAATGAACCTACTGCAACACTGGTAACGAGAATAGTCCAACCTTTTAAGTCTAATGCTTTAGCAATAACTGTTTCATCACCACCTTGGTTATTTTGCATATTCTCTTTCCAAAGAAAGTAGCCAATAAATTGAGCTGGGATATATACATATAATGTCGTATTCATCTCTCCAAGATAATTATTACCTAGAGAAACATAAAAATAACTATAAGCAAAAATTAAACCAAAGAAATAGTTACTGATTTTACCTTTACCAACAAAAACAACGCAGATAATTCCTGAAATTCCCGCAATCATTCCTAGTAAAGTATCTGGTTGAAGAATAAAAGCAATGATTTGTGCTAATAAAAATAACCCCAACCAAATAACTTCAAAAGGCTTCCAGCCTGAAAAAAGTTCGTGCTTAGTTTGTTCAATAAGTTGTTTATAGTTCATAAGTTCCTCTAAGGGTGATTGGATGTAAAGTATTTGCTATATTTTATAGGTTGTTTATACGAATATCAATCAAAGATTGCATATTTATTGGTGCATTTTCTTTTGCTTGCTGATAAGCACTTTTCGCTGCTGCAATATCACCTTTTGCAACTAAAATATCGCCAGTTAAAATTTGTTTACGTAAATCCCACGCTTTACCTTCAACTTGAGATAATACTGTTAGGGCGTCATCAAACTGTTTTAACTGATAATCAACCATTGCTAAACGTAAACGGATGATATTTTGTAAAGTCGCATCTTCCGTATTTGGCAAGGTATTTTGCAAAGTGCTTTGTGCTTTCGTAAACTCTTTTGCTTCTACTTGTTTCTTAGCTAACTCTAATGCTGAAAATACGGCGTAGCTTGTGTCTTTATTTTCAGATATGAATTTTTCTACAAGGGGTTGGTTTGTTTCAGGATCTTTTACATAGCTTTCTACTACAGCTTGATATGTTGCTGAAGCCTGTTGTGTTGCTTGTAATTTATGGTTTTGCCAAAATTTCCAACCAAAGATACTCAATGATATAACACAAATAACCACCAGAATTGGTGTACCATTTTCTTTAAACCACTTTTTAACATTGTTAAATTCTTGTTCTTCGGTTTGATTTAAATATTCACTCATAATTTTTCCTTATTAAAAACGTTTTTTAATTCGTTAATTAGTTCATCTTGAGAAAGTGTAACTTGTTCTACTTCACCAAATAGATCTTTTATCACCACAGTATTGTCTGCCACTTCACTTTCACCCAATACCAATGCAATTTTTGCCCCCAGTTTATCGGCACGTTTAAATTGCTTTTTAAATGCACCACCACTGCAATGTAGCATTGTGCGTAATTCGGGTAATTCTGTGCGTAATGTTTCAGCGAGTTTAAATGCTGAGGCAGTCACATTTTCACCATTATAAACCACATAAATATCAACATTGCGAGGTAATATAACATTACTGTTTACTTCTTGAACGAGAAGTACTAAACGCTCTAATCCCATTGCAAAACCAACACCTGCGGTGGCGTGACCGCCGAGTTGAGCAACTAAACCATCATAACGACCACCAGCACATACTGTTCCTTGTGAACCTAATGCGGTAGTGACCCATTCAAACACCGTTTTGTTGTAATAATCTAAACCACGTACTAGTTTTTGATTGATTACATAATCAATTCCCATCTGATCCAAAATTTGACGCACTCCAGCGAAATGTTGCTGCTCTTCTTCGTTTAAAAAACTATGCAATTTAGGTGCTTCATTTAATACTGCTTGAATATCAGGATTTTTAGTATCTAAAATACGAATAGGGTTCGTGCTTAAACGACGTTTACAATCTTCATCTAAAGTATCTAAATGATTATTTAAAAATTCAACTAATGCCTCACGGTATTTAGTGCGAGTTTCTAAGCCACCAATAGAATTTAATTCTAAAGTGACGTGTTGGCGAATACCTAATTTTTCCCATAAACGAGCAGTTAATAAAATCAACTCAGCATCAGCTTCAGGATTATTAACACCAAAAACTTCTACTCCACATTGGTGGAATTGGCGGTAACGTCCTTTTTGAGGACGCTCATAACGGAACATTGGACCCATATACCAAAGGCGTTGTTCGTTATTATAAATCCACCCATTTTGTATCGCCGCTCGTACACAACCAGCGGTGCCTTCAGGACGTAATGTTAAGCTTTCCTCATCACGATCCAAAAAGGTAAACATCTCTTTTTCAACAATATCTGTTGCTTCCCCAACACCACGTTTAAAAAGTGCTGTTGGCTCTAACACAGGGCTACGCATTTCACTGTAGCCATAGCTTGCGAGTGTTTCTCGAATTTGTTTTTCTACCCATTGCCATAATGGAGTTTCTGTTGGAGCACAATCGTTCATTCCACGAATTGCTTGAATACTTTTTGCCACGCTTAATTATCCTTATTTTTCTTTTTTAAGCGGTACGATTTTAATAAAAATTTGCAAACTTTTATAATAATCATACCGCTTATTTTTTATTATTTAATTTGGTAATACGATATTAGGACATTCTTTACCTTTTAATAATGTCGCAATATTGGTCAAAGTTACATCAGAAATATTAACTAAAGCCTCTTCCGTTAAAAATGCTTGATGTCCTGTTAACAAGACATTATGAAAAGATGATATTCTACGGAATAAATCATCTTGAATAATATCATTTGATTTATCTTCAAAAAAGAGAGCTTGTTCATTTTCATACACATCCAAGCCTAATGCACCAATTTTTTGCTGTTTTAATGCTGTTAATGCTTCTTGTGTGTCAATGAGGGTGCCTCTGCTAGTATTAATAATCATCACCCCTCTACGCATCTTTGCAAAACTTTCGGCGTTTAGCATATGATAACTTTCAGGGGTAGCTGGACAGTGTAATGTAATTACGTGAGATTTTTGATACAACTCATCAAGCTCCACATATTTTGCACCTAGCTCTTCTGCCTGTGGGTTTTTAAAAGGATCATAAGCTAAGATGTTCATTCCAAAGCCTTTTAAAATGCGAATGACGGCTAAGCCAATTTTTCCTGTTCCGATTACACCCGCAGTACGTCCGTACATATTAAACCCCGTTAACCCCTCTAATGAAAAGTTAGCATCTCGAGTACGTTGATAAGCTCGATGAATTTTACGGTTTAACGTCATCATTAATCCGACAGTATGCTCTGCGACCGCTTCTGGTGAATAAGCAGGTACTCGAACGACTTTAATGCCTAATTCTTTCGCTGCTTGAAGATCAACATTATTAAAGCCTGCACAACGCAAAGCTACTATTTTGACCTTGTATTCTGCTAATTTTTCTAATACTTTACGACTACCATCATCATTAACAAAAATACAAACAGCATCACAGCCTTCTACCATTTTGACAGTTTGTACATTCAACATAAAATCGAAGAATTTTAACTCAAAGCCAAATTTACTATTAATTAGCTCTAAGTATTTACGATCATAATTTTTGGTCCCAAATATCGCAATTTTCATTTATTTTCCTTAATTATAATTGCTCTATGGCAATTCGTTTACTTGCATCTTGCATACTAATTTTGGCACGGATTTTTGCTTCTAATTGATCAATAAGTAAAGCATTATCAAAACGCTCTTTTTGACGAACACCATCAAGATAATAACCACTCATTTTACTGGAACCTGTGACACCTAAATCTGAGATAAGTGCTTCCCCTGGTCCGTTAACCACGCAACCTATTATGGAAACATCCATCGGAGTAATAATATCTTCCAAACGTTGTTCTAATTCATTTACTGTGGCAATCACATCAATTTCTTGACGAGAACAAGTAGGACAAGCAATAAAATTAATACCACGCGAGCGAATTCTTAAGGATTTTAAGATATCAAAACCGACTTTGATTTCTTCTACAGGATCTGCCGCTAATGAAATACGCAATGTATCACCAATACCTTCTGCAAGAAGTAATCCTAGTCCAATCGCTGATTTTACTGATCCCGCTCTTGCTCCACCAGCTTCAGTTATACCCAAATGTAATGGTTGTTTAATCTGTTGTGCTAATAAACGATAAGACTCTACAGCTAAAAATACATCAGAGGCTTTAACGCTGACTTTAAATTGATCAAAGTTCAATCTATCTAAAATATCGACGTGCCTTAACGCACTTTCTAACAATGCTTGTGGGGTCGGTTCACCATATTTTTCTTGTAAATCTCGTTCAAGTGATCCTGCGTTAACCCCGATACGGATAGGAATATTCTTATCTCTTGCACAATCTACTACAGCTCGAATACGCTCTTCACTGCCAATATTACCTGGATTAATACGTAAACAATCCACACCGTATTCTGCGACTTTTAATGCAATACGATAATCAAAATGGATATCTGCGACTAAAGGCACGTTGACTTGCTGTTTAATTGTTTTAAATGCTTCTGCTGCATTCATTGTTGGTACGGATACTCGAACAATATCGGCACCCACTCGCTCAAGAGCTTTAATCTGAGCAACTGTGGCTTCCACATCTGTTGTTCGTGTATTTGTCATTGATTGCACTGAAATTGGTGCATCACCCCCGACAGGGACATTACCCACATAAATTTTTAACGATTCACGACGTTTAATTAAAGGTTGTTTTAGCATATTTATTTTTAGAACTCTATTCTAGAGGTAATGAAATACGAGAAACTTGTCCATCCAATTTAAGAGGAACTTCCTCTTCTTGATAATAAACTTTAACATTCATTGGTGCACCAATAATTAATTGATAATTATGGTGATCATTGAAGGTTAATTTATCTCCTGATTTATATAGTTTTGAGGTTAATGTTTGTTGATTATCACCACGTACAGTAATCCAACTGGAAGCAGAAATAACTTCTATACGTAAATTATTTTTAGATTCTACCGCTTGAGTTTTCGCTTTTTCTTCTTCAATTTTAGTTTCTTCGACGTTATTAATTGAGTTACTATTTGATTCAAATAATTTTGTAGTATCTATCATCGTTGGAGCTTCTGGTATTGTTTCTGATTGATTATTTTCTAAATTAAGGGGTTGAGATTCAATATTGTCCGCTGTTTCCTTTAATTCAAGTTTTTTTATATTTTCGGTTGTTACTGATGTTGTTACATCGTTTATTTTATGTGGAGTTGGCTGTAAATTGGATATTATTTTGTTATCGTTCTCTTTTAATTCTTGAGAGAGAATTTGTTGTGGTGCGTTTTGTGTATCTTCAGCCTTAAAAATCATAGAATTTGCAGTTGAATTAACAAGTGCTTCTCTTTCCTCTTGCTCTTTCTGATAATTTTGCCACCACCAAAGTAATGTCATTCCAAATGCAAATAGTAACACAAAAGCTGTCATTACTTTTATCCAACCACAACGAGATTTTGCATTTGTTTTTGTTGGAATAGTATCTAGAATAGAAACTTCAACACCACTGCAAGAACTCTCCTGCAATAGATCTTCGGGTAACTCTAAAAACTGAAGATAACGTTTTAAATAACCTTGAGTAAAAACAACAGGAAGATTTGGCAAAGCAAATATATCGTTTTCAAAAGATTGAATGATAGACGTTTTAAAATGTAACAAGTTGGCAACATCTTTAATTGATAACCCTTTATTTATCCGAGCATTTTTTAATTTAGCCCCTAATGTTAATTTAGGTTGTTCTTCCTGTTGATTTTGATCATTTGTATGGATTTTTTCATTATTTGTATTTTTATTTCTTAGAATCGCAAATCCGCTCATATTCAGCAACCTCTTTTTTTGTTTTTTATGCAAATATTACGGAGGGGGATTTTACATTAAAAATAGATAAATCTCTAATTAATTTCGATTTTAAAAGACTATTTTAGCATCAAATTAATTTTGGCAGCATTTATAAAACGTGATAGTATTTCAACTATGATGTTAAATTAATCAAATAAATAAAAAATGACAGAAATTTTAAGAATAGCAACACGTCAAAGTCCTCTAGCATTATGGCAAGCCAATTTCGTCAAAAAATTACTGGAACAAAAGTTTCCAGCTCTTAATATTCAATTGGTTGAAATGGTCACCAAAGGCGATGTGATTTTAGATACTCCGTTAGCCAAAATCGGGGGAAAAGGATTGTTTGTTAAGGAACTAGAATTGGCATTATTGGAAAATCGTGCTGATATTGCAGTGCATTCAATGAAAGATGTTCCAATGGAATTTCCTAAGGGATTAGGACTTACAGCAATTTGTTCAAGAGAAGATCCTCGTGATGCCTTTGTTTCTAATCAATATAATAATTTAGATGAGTTACCCACGAATGCCATTGTTGGTACGTCAAGTTTACGTCGTCAAAGTCAAATTATGGCGCACTATCCTCATTTACAAGTCAAATCATTACGAGGAAATGTAGGAACGCGTTTAAGTAAACTAGATAATGGTGAATATGATGCAATTATTCTTGCTTCTGCTGGTTTAATTCGTTTAGATCTACAGGCACGTATTCGTTGTTTTCTTTCTGTTGAACAAGTTTTACCCGCTTGTGGGCAGGGTGCTATTGGAATAGAAACACGTTTAAATGATCAGCGAGTATTACGTTATATTGCAAATTTGCATCATAATGCTACCGCTTGCTGTGTTTTGGCAGAAAGATCAATGAATCGTTATCTGCAAGGTGGGTGTCAAGTTCCTATCGGAGGTTTTGCTACATTAGACGGAGATATAATTACACTTACTGCCTTAGTTGGTGCATTGGATGGTTCAACAATTATTCGTGTTACACAGCAAGCATCAAAAGAACAGGCTGAGCAGTTGGGGGTGAGTGTTGCAAAGGAATTACTATCCAAAGGTGCAGATAAAATCCTTGAAGAGGTTTACCAGAATAATCGATGAAAGTATTAGTCACTCGCCCTGAAAAAGTTGGAGAAGAATTAACAGAAATGTTGCAACATCATAATATTTCTGCAATACATTATTCCCCATTTGATATTGTTGGAGGGCGAGAACTATCACAACTTCCTTCTGTTTTAGCTTCTTTAACATCTAATGATTATGTACTTTCTGTTTCTAAAAATGCGATTTATTTTGCTCATCATATCTTAGCGCAGAATAATATTAAATGGCGTGATGACTTAAAGTATTTTGCTATAGGGAAAGCATCTGCAAATTATTTTTCTGCTTTGTCAAAACAAGCGGTACGTTATCCAATAAAATTTGCAAATAGTGAAACTTTTTTAGCTCTCCCTGAAATGGAGAGAGTAATGCATAAGAATTTTATTATTCTACGTGCAGAAACAGGTAGAGAGCTTATTTCTACTGAAATAACCAAAAGAGGAGCGAGAGTTAAAAGTATAGAATGTTATTGTCGTTTAACAAAAAAGGATATAAATGCTAAAATATCCTTTTTTAAACAGGCTAGAATTGATACACTTATCATTAGTAGCTGTGATATTTTGAATACTCTACTTAAACAAACATCGTTACAAGATAGAAAATGGCTTATTCAATGTTTGCTTATTGTAGTCAGTGAACGAATTGCAAAATATGCAGTAAGTGTAGGTTGGAGAAGAGATAATATTATTATTTCAACACAAGTAAATAATCATAGCTTATTAGAAACTGTTATCACATATCATAATCAATGATATACTATGATTGAACATTATGAATATTAACTAGAGAAGGGGTGAGTTTATGTCAAAACCAAATAAAGACGTTAAACAAACAACAAATAAAGCTGATTCAGAAATAACTAAAGTGTCTGATAAAGACAATCAATCGATTGTTTCTGAACAAAAAAATATGAATAAAAAAGAGGAGAGCGGGCAACATACTCAAACAGAAAAAGCGGTTCCTTCTAACAATAAAAATCCAAACAAGAAAAAACAAAAGCCTAATGTTGCATCACAATCATCTGTTAATACTCAAAAGAAAACTGATGAGAAAACAGTAGAGCCTACAAAGGCAAAACCTCAAGCAGAACCAAAAGAGAAAAAACAGAAGTCTGGTGGTACGGGTATTGCATTACTTGCATTGCTTGTTTCTTTAGGTGTTGGTGGAGCCGGTTATTACTTTGGAATGCAAAAATTTACTCAATTAGAGCAAAAAATTGCAACATTCTCACAGCAATCTCCTCAAGTTAATACTGCAACTGCTACAGCAGGCGTTTCTTCAGAACAGTTGAATCAGCAACTTGCACAATTAACGACAAAACTTGAAGAGCAGGTGAAAACAGAGGTACAAACACAAATTCAACCTGTTACTCAAGATATAGCTAAAATTCAAGATTTAGTAAAAACTAAAGCGGTAGTTGGAGAGACTGAGCTAAATACTTCAACTCAAACAAATGATGAAGTTGTAAAACTTGTTAAAGAGTATAAGACATCACAACAAAAAATTGCTCAGTTAGAAAAAATGCAAAGTGATTATGCTCAGCAAATTGCACAACTTAAAATCCAAGTTAATACACCAGAATCTACAGCGGTAGTGCTTTCTGATGCCGATTTCTTATTAAATAATGCTTTACGTAAAATGGTGTTAGATAATGATATTGGTACAGCAAAACTATTGTTAAAAGATACAGCATCACTTCTTAGTGACGTAAGTGATCCTCAAGCATCAAAAATTAAAGCAGCTATCCAAACAGATTTAAAGCAACTTGATTCAGTGAATGAGGTTGATCAAGATGCCTTGATGTTAAAATTGACGCATCTTGCTAATAGTGTTGATGATATGCCAATGCTAAATTCTCAAGAAGATGGCACAGAGGAAACATCAAAAGAAATCAGTGGTTCTCTTGAAGATTGGCAGAAAAATATTGAGAAAAGTGCAGGTTCATTCCTTTCTCACTTTATTCGAATCAATGATAAAGATAACTCAATTCAGAAAGTGTTTGTTTCTCCAAGCCAAGAAGCTTATCTTAGAGAAAACATTCGTTTACGTTTACAAATTGCGACATTAGCGATACCTCGTCAGCAAAATACTTTATACAAAGAATCATTGGATACTGTCGCTTCTTGGGTAAGAAGTTATTTTGATGTTGAAAGCAGTAATGTAAAAGCATTCTTAAACGAAATTGACAGCCTTGCTCAACAGTCTGTCTATATTGATGCTCCACAACAGTTAAGTAGTTTAGATTTACTTAATACATTAAGAACTCAAGAGGTACCTAAAGCACCACAACCTCAAGAAGTAGCACAATAGGAGAATGGTATGTTTAGAATTCTTTTTTTAATGTTCTTATTACTTGCGGGGTTAGTCGCAGGTCCTTATATTGCAGGTCATCAAGGTTACGTAAGAATTGAAACTGACACAAAAGTCATTGAAATGAGCATTGTTATGCTTGTTGTATTCTTTGTTGCATTAATGGCAGTTATTTATCTTGTTGAAGGGATACTGAAGTCTTTCTTCTCATTAAGTAGAGGTTCCTATCGTTGGTTCTTTACTCGTAAACGTAAAAAAGCACAGAAACAAACCCTTGAGGGGTTAGTGAAAATGAGTGAAGGTGACTATTCTAAAGCAGAAAAACTAATTGGTAAAAATGCTAAACACTCAGATAAACCTGTACTTAACTTTATTAAGGCGGCAGAAGCGGCTCAGAGAAAAGGGGATGAAAAGGCTGCAAATAAATATTTAGTTGAAGCTTCAAAAATTGCTGGAGATAACAATATAGCATTAGAAATTGCTCGAGCAAAAATTCTTATGTTACAGAAAAAACTACCAGCTGCACGCTCTGCGGTAGATAGTTTACTTGAACTGGATTCTCGTAACACAGAAGTATTAAGTTTAGCTATTCCAGTGTATCAGAAATCAGGTGCTTTCATTGCGATGGATCATATTCTTGAAGATGTGAAATATCAAAATATACTTACAAATGAAGAATATCTCGACTTAGAACATTGGGTTGACGATGGACTACTTGATGAAAAACTTCACGAAGAAGGTCAAGAAGGATTATTAAACTGGTGGAAACAACAACCAAGTCGTCGTAATAAATCTGTTTATGCAAGAACGGGTTTAATTAAACGTTTAATTGATTGTGATGATCATCAATCAGCACAAACTTTAGCTTTTGAAACAGTGAAAAAATATAAAGATGACGAACTTGAATTATTATTTGATGAATTAACTCGTTTAGATATTGCTGATAATAAACGTTTACTGAAATTACTCACCAAACGTGGCAAAAAAGCGGTAGAACGTTACAGTGATGATTATGCTCGTATCGTAGGATATGCACTAGTTCGTGAGGGTGAATTTACCCAAGCAAAACCTTATTTTATACAACTTCTAGAGCACAAAGAATGTAATGCTAATGATCGCATTATGGCATCTTATGTTGCTGAGCATACGCTCGATGCAGAGTTATCTGCTCAAATTCATTCTTTAAACTTAAAAGAAGTGAATGTAAAAGAGAGCGAACCAGTATTAGCGCTACCAGATAAATTAAGTTAATTCAGCTGTTTAAGTTCAGTAAAAGTGGATAATTAAATTTATTAATGATTATTTACTTGGGATTATGAGTAAGTTTGTTTTTCGAGAGTTGGTTTCTTGACAAAGCAAACTTACTAATATATCCTGAAAAAACTATTCCTCCTTAGTTCAGTCGGTAGAACGGTGGACTGTTAATCCATATGTCGCTGGTTCAAGTCCAGCAGGAGGAGCCAATTTTTTAGTTATCTTTTGATGATGTTTTATTTATCTCCTTTTGTAAAACGCTAATTCATTCCTCCTAGAATTAGATCAAAAGATCTTACCCTCAATTATGAGGGTATTTTTTTGTTTAAAATTTATAATAAATTACCTTATATTTAAAAAAAACTGATCTGACCACGACTAAAATCGTGTAAAATGAAGGGGTATTTTATGGCTTATTTTATTCAATAAGTATAAGCTAGAATAGTTTCTATTATTAAACTTTCATTAGAGGATAACAATGAAAAGAGTCGTTATTACAGGTTTAGGCGTTGTTTCAAGTATTGGAAATAACAAAGAAGAGGTATTAAATTCACTTAAAACAGGTAAGTCTGGTATTGAATTTGTACCTGAATTTGCTGAGATGAAAATGCGTAGTCACGTTGCAGGTACTATTAAATTAGAGCCTAAAGAACTCATCGATCGTAAAGTATTTCGTTTTATGGGCGATTGTGCTGCTTATGCCTATCTTTCAATGAAAGAAGCAATTGAAGATGCAAATTTAACTGAAGAGCAAATTTCAAACGAACGTACTGGACTAATTATTGGTTCTGGTATCGGTTCTGGACACTGGCAGTTAATGGCGTGTAATGCTGCTCAAAGTCCTCGAGGAATTAAAGCAGTTGGACCTTATGCAGTAACCAAAACAATGTCTTCAAGTGTTTCAGCTTGTTTGGCTACCCCATTTAAAATTAAGGGTGTGAATTATAGCATTAGCTCTGCTTGTGCAACTTCAGCGCATTGTATTGGTAATGCAATGGAATTAATTCAGTTAGGTAAGCAAGATATAGTATTTGCTGGCGGTGGTGAAGAGCTTGCTTGGGAATCTGCGTGTGAATTTGATGCAATGGGAGCGGTTTCTACTAAATATAATGATACCCCAGAAAAAGCGTCTCGAGCTTATGATGCAAACCGTGATGGTTTTGTTATCTCTGCGGGTGGTGCTGTTGTTGTGGTAGAAGAACTTGAACACGCTCTTGCTCGTGGTGCAAAAATTTATGCTGAAATTGTAGGCTATGGTGCGACATCTGATGGTTATGATATGGTTGCTCCAAGTGGTGAAGGGGCTGTTCGTTGTATGAAACAAGCGTTAGCAACCGTTAAAGATGAAGTTGAATATATTAATGTTCACGGGACATCAACGCCAGTTGGAGATCTAAAAGAACTAGAAGCAATCCAAACGGTATTTGGTGATAAAAAACCTGCCATTTCTTCCACTAAATCAATGACGGGTCACTCTTTAGGTGCTGCGGGTGCTCACGAAGCGATTTATTCTTTATTAATGCTAGACAATAAATTTATTGCTCCAAGTATTAATATTGAAACCTTAGATGAAAAAGCAAAAGGGTTAAATATTGTCACTGAATACCAAGAGAAAGAACTCACAACAGTAATGTCTAATAGTTTTGGTTTTGGTGGAACAAATGCTTGTTTAGTTTTCCAAAAATATAAAGCATAAATTGGATAGTGGTATAGAATAGATAAAACATCTTTAGTTTTAGTATGTTAAGCGGGTAGATTTAAATAAAGATTTGCAAATTTTGATTTTAATATACCCGCTATAAAAAAAGAGACAATAAAAAAATATTGTCTCTTTTATTTTATTTTATTTGATTTTCTTACTATAACTATTCTTCTACTTCAAAACGTTCAAAAGTGAGTACATAAGCCTCTAGTCTTCTTAACAGAAGCACCATAATACCTGTAATGATTAAATAAATAACACCCGCCATACCATAAATAGATAACGCATCATATTCCATTCCGTATAACTGACGAGCATAACCCATAATATCCATTACCGCGATGGTTGAAACAAGAGAAGTACCTTTGAATACGAGTACTATTTCATTACTGTAAGAAGGTAACGAACGTTTTAATGCATAAGGAATTAAAATCTTTAATGTTTGTAAACGACTTAATCCTAGAGCAGAGCAGGTTTCCCATTGTCCTTTTGGAATGGCTTTAACTGCACCGTGAAACAGAAGCGTTGAGTAAGCAGCACTGTTTAATGCAAGGGCTAAAATAGCACAAAACCACGCATTAGATAAGAAATACCAAAGAGGGCTGTCAATTATCCATTGAAATTGCCCAGGTCCACTATAAATAAGGAAAAATTGGATTAACAATGGCGTACCAGTAAAAGCAGTAATAAATAGATTAATCATTTTTTTTACTAAGCTATTTTCCATTGAGAGCAGAAAGGTAAAACTGACAGCAATAATGAAAGCAATCACTAATGAGATAGCGGTTAGTTGCAAACTGGTACTAATTCCTTGCGAAATAGTAATAAAATAATCCCACAACATTAGTTATTTCCTCTTTCAAAACGAGTAAAACGGTACTCTAATTTAGCAATGAAAAATTGACTCACAAGCGTAATGACAAGATAAATCAATGCAGTGATACTATACCAAGTAAAAGGCTTGTGAGTTGATGCATTAATTAAATCCGATTGACGCATTAAGTCGCTGACTCCAATTAAAGAAACTAATGCAGTATCTTTTAACAGAACAAGCCACTGATTGCTTAGTCCAGGTAAAGCGTGTCGCCAAACTTGAGGCATAATAATTTTAATAAAGGTTTGTGGACGACTAAAACCTAACGCAACACCTGATTCCCATTGACCGAGTGGAATAGCTTTAATTGCACCACGTAAGGATTGTGAAGCATAGGCAGCAAAAATAATACCTAATGCGACTGCTCCGCACCAGAATGCACTAAATTCGACAAACTCATCAGTGATTAAAAAGAACAGTTGTGTTAGTCCAAAATAAATAATAAAAACGACCAGAATTTCAGGTAAACCACGTAATAGCGTCACTAAAATACTGGCACTATTGCGAATAAATGTAATTTTATTCATTTCTAGTACAACGAATAAAATTGCAAGTATTAAGCCTATCATAAGGCTTGCAACAGCAAGCGTTAATGTGATTAACGTTGCTGAAGCAAAAGAGTGAAGAATATCAAAAGACATTATTTTTTCGTCATCCAAGTTTGATAAATTTTATCCAATGTGCCATTTTCTTTTACGGTTTTTAATGCAGTGTTTAATTTCTCTAATAATTCTTTATTTGATTTATTTACCGCAATACCGTAACCAACACCAAAGAAATCTTTATCTTTTACTTTATCGCCCACAAAAGTAACTGATGTTTCAGTTGGTAACCATTCTGCTAACACAGGTGTATCACCAAAGATCATATCAATACGTCCATTTTTAAGATCTAAAATTGCACTTTGTAATGAGGCGTAAGCTTTCGTTTGATATTGAGGTGCTTTTTTAACTAAATATTCTTGGTATGTTGTACCATTTTGAACACCGACAATTTTTGCTGTCTCTGGTGTTTTCTTCTCTTTTAATGCTAAGAAACTTGCAGAGTTTTCAAGGTATGGTTCAGTGAATGAAACCTGCTTTTGACGTTTTTCAGTAACATCCATTGCTGAAATAATTGCATCAAATTTTTTGAATTTTAAGCTTGGAATTAAACTATCAAAAGGTGTGTTTTTAAATTGACACGTCATCTCTAATTCAGTACATAATGCTTTTGCAAGATCAACATCAAAGCCGACAATTTCCCCTTTTTCTGTAGTACTTTCAAAAGGTGCATAAGTGGGTTCCATTGCAAAAGTAATGGTGTCTTTTGCAGCCACAGAAAGTGCTGTGGTTGCGAATAATGCAGTTAATAATAGTTTTTTCATTGTTGTGTCCTCATAGGTTTAGTTAGTTTTAATTAGTGGGAAAGATAAGCTGCAAACTCTTTAGTTTGTGGTTTATCAAAGCAACTAGCATTCCCAAATTCAATTACTTTTCCTTGCTCCATATAAACAACTTTTGTTGCGACTTTTTTGGCAAAAGAAACTTCGTGAGTAACGATAACTTGGGTAATGCCTGTATTTTGTAATTCATTAATAATATTAATAATTTGTGCAGTAATTTCAGGATCTAAAGCTGCTGTTGGTTCATCAAATAACAGTACTTCAGGTTGCATCATTAATGCCCTTGCAATAGCAACACGCTGTTGTTGTCCTCCAGAAAGTTGTAATGGAAAACGTTCTGAAAAATCTTCAATACGTAAACGCACTAATAAACCTTCCGCTCTTTTTGTTGCTTCTTCTTTTGATAACCCTAATACTTTCATTGGTGCTTCAATTAAATTTTGCATTACTGTTAAGTGTGGCCATAAATGATATTGTTGAAATACCATCCCCACTTCTTTACGTAACAAGGCAATCTGCTTTTGATCAATTTTATTGCTTAAATCAAACTGGTGATCTGCAATTTTCAATGTGCCAGATTTTGGCATTTCAAGTAAATTAAGGGTACGAATTAATGTACTTTTCCCTGCACCACTTGGTCCAAGAAGTACAATTGTATCGCCTTTATCAATATTTAAGTTAATGTCAAAAAGAGCTTGGGTTGAGCCATAAAAGAAATTAACATTGTTAATTTGGATTGCCACGAAATTAAGATCCTTTTTGTAAAATAGATAATGAATATATATTAAAGTTATCTGCATAAATATGCAAGTATTTTTTTCGTTTTATTTAAAAAATAAAAAAATCCCCAGTTGTTAATACTGAGGATTTTTGAAAAATAAGTATAAATTAACGAGTGGAAAGCTGAAAAATCATTGCTTCTGCTTGACAGCAAAATTCAAAATCAGCCTTTAATTCATAGCCATTTTCAACTTGTGTAATTTTACTGTTTATTTGACAAGGCTCAGACTCTGCGGTTTTGGCTTTTTCAGTTAAATAAGCTAAAGCATCTTCTGCTTGTGATTGTGTTGCGTACACTTGTACAAAATCAACACTACGATCTTCACCATCAATGACAGTTCCTACATCAACACAACAACATACTTTGGATTCATTTGCTTCACATTCAGACATTTTTTACCTCTACTTAGTTTGAATTTTAATATATTGGAATAAAGTTTACTCATTTCTGTTTTAAGGTGCAATAAAAATTGTAAAAGTAGTACATTTTTAAGTGGTCGGAACAGTTTAAAAAGTTAGGGTATTTTATTGCTACTTCATTTTGAAGCTCTTAGAATTTGCCAGCAAAAGCGATAATGCTTAAGAATTTGTATTTGTAAAAATGGGTAAATATCTTACCGCTTATTATATTTAAGGAATTAAGAACTTATGAAAAAAACAATAAAACTGTCATTAGCTGCAGTACTGACATTATCAGCAACAGGTAGTTTTGCTGCAGGTTTCCAACTTGCTGAAATCTCAACTTCTGGTTTAGGCTCATCATTTTCTGGAAATGCAGTTGTTGCTGAAGACGCCTCTGTTGTTGCAACTAACCCAGCATTAATGACAGAGTTTACTCGACCAGAGATATCTGTTGGTGGAATTTACATTAATGCTAAAGTAAATATTGATGGAAAATTACGCACTCCAAGAGGAAATATGGATGCTTCAAATGGAAGTATTGTGCCAAATGCAGTCATTCCAAATCTTTATTTTGTATTACCTGTTAATGAGCGTTTTAGTATGGGTGGTGGAATTAATGTTAATTATGGTTTGAAATCTGAATTTAGAAAAGATAATCCAGCAGGTTTTTTAATGGGGATGACTTCATTAAAAACAATCAACTATAACCTTAGTGGTGCAGCTAAATTAGGTAATGGTTTTAGTTTTGGGTTGGGTGTAAATGCAATTCAAGCTGAGGCTGAGTTGGACAGATATGCTGGTGTTTTAATACCTCAAAAAATGGATACAGAAGTAAAGCATTTAGAAGGTAAAGAATGGGGCTATGGTTGGAATGTTGGTCTTGCTTATAATTTAAATGAAAATCACCGTTTTGGATTTGGTTATCATTCAGGTGTAAATCTTGATTTTACTGGAAAATTTTCAAGTGATTTACCTCTTGCAATGAAAGGAACAAATGGAGCAAGTATTCCTGCAGAATTATCCGTAACTTTGCCTGCCTTTTGGGAGTTATCTGCTTATCATAAATTAACAGATAAATTGGCGTTACAGTATAGTTGGAAACGTACTGATTGGAGTGCTTTTAAAGAATTAAAAGCGACCAGTTCAATGTCTCCAAAGCCAGTACTTGAAAAACCAGAACATTTTTCAGATACTAATCGCTATGCACTGGGTGTTTCTTACCAAGCAATGGAAAAGTTAACATTACGTGTAGGTATTGCTTATGAAGAAGGGGCAAGTAAAAAAGCACCATCAGTATCCATTCCTGATACAGATAGAACTTGGTATAGTGTAGGAGCAACTTATCAGTTTACTCCAAACCTTTCGGCAGATGTAGGTTATGCTTATGTATATGGACATAAAAATAATTTTGTTGAAGTTCAGAAAGAGGCACCAATGCCATTAACCGTTAAATCACGTTCACACGTAAACTTATTTGGCTTAAACGTAAATTATAAATTCTAATTTATAAAACGAATATCTAAGACTATATAGTTATAAGCGGTTACATTTTGTTAGTTTTTTGTAAAAATTTAACAGAATGTAACCGCTTTTCTGTTTAAAAAATGTAAAAGTGTTATAAATACGCCATTATTTTGCGATAAATCTAATTTTTTATTGTAATTTTTGATAGAATTCGCCTAGTTATTTTTTATTTTATTAGGGGAAACAATGAGTGAAATAGCAATCACGGTAAGTATCCTTTCTTTAGTTGCAGTGTTAGGACTATGGATTGGAAACTTTAAAGTTCGAGGTGTTGGGCTCGGTATTGGAGGCGTTCTATTTGGTGGGTTATTTATTGCTCACTTTATGCAACAGTATGGACTTCATTTAGATAAACATACCTTACACTTCATACAAGAATTCGGGTTGATTTTATTTGTTTATACCATAGGTATTCAAGTTGGTCCTGGATTTTTCTCATCACTACGTCATTCAGGCTTAAAATTAAATGGTTTTGCATTTATGATTGTTGCCATTAGTGGTGTATTAGTGGTGTTACTACACAAATTATTTGATGTGCCACTTCCTGTTATTTTGGGGGTATTCTCTGGGGCGGTAACCAATACGCCATCACTAGGTGCTGGACAACAAATTCTAGCAGAATTAGGTAGTGATACCGAAGTAATGGGTATGGCGTATGCCATTGCCTATCCTTTTGGTATTGTGGGTATTTTACTTGCAATGTGGTTGGTACGTGTTATTTTCAGAATTAATGTTGATCAAGAAGCAGAACATTTTGATAAAACTCAAAATACCAAAAAAAGTGGATTAAGTTCATTAAATGTGCGTTTGACTAATCCAAATTTACAAGGTTTAACATTAAAAGAAATTCCTGATTTTGAACTTCACGATGTCGTTTATTCTCGGTTAAAACGAGGGAGTGAAGAACTTTTTGTACCAAAGGCAGATACTCAATTATTGATTGGTGATGTACTTCATCTTGTCGGAGAAGCAACAACATTAAATAAAATGAAGCTAATTTTAGGTGAAGAAGCCGAAATGTCGCTTTCAACCAAAGGTACACACTATCGTTCAGAACGTGCAGTTGTCACCAATGAAAAAATCTTTGGTAAAAAACTTCGTCATTTAGGATTTAAAGGTAAATATGATGTAGTTATTTCTCGTTTAAATCGTTCAGGTGTAGAACTTGTCCCAAATAGTGAAATGACACTTCAATTTGGTGATGTCCTTAATTTAGTAGGGCGAGAAGATGATATTAAAGCGGTAATGGCGATTATCGGTAATGCCCAACAAAAGTTACAACAAGTACAAATGTTACCAATTTTTATCGGTATCGGTTTAGGGGTACTACTTGGATCTATTCCACTTTATATTCCAGGTTTCCCAGTGGCATTAAAATTAGGTTTAGCAGGTGGTCCATTAGTGGTTGCTCTCATCTTGGCTCGTATCGGTAGCATTGGTAAATTATATTGGTTTATGCCACCAAGTGCTAACCTTGCATTGCGAGAAATTGGTATTGTGCTATTCCTTGCGGTTGTAGGCTTAAAATCTGGCGGACATTTCCTTGAAACATTATTAAGCAGTGAAGGAATGTCTTGGATTGGTTTTGGTGTTCTTATTACCTTTATTCCACTTATCGTAACAGGCTGTGTGGCTCGTATTTACGGTAAAGTGAACTACTTAACAATTTGTGGACTGTTAGCAGGTTCAATGACCGATCCACCAGCTTTAGCCTTTGCAAATGCAATTAAAGAAGAGAGTGGAGCATCAGCATTATCTTATGCGACAGTTTATCCACTTGTTATGTTCTTACGTATAATGTTGCCACAGTTATTAGCTATTGCACTTTGGACTGTTGGTTAAATTTTAAATCATAATAAAAATAGGACGAAAAAATCGTCCTATTTTTATTTGTATTGTTCAAATAATAAACTGTTGTGATTTTATTCCTCGACATCAAAGCAAGGGATCGTTACAATTAGCACCTATTTATCCATTTATTTACATACCGACAGAGGTTAAATTTAATGTCATTTTCAATTGAAACAACTCAAGGCTTAGAACGCCGTGTAACTATTACTGTGCCTGCTGATAAAATTGAAGCAGCATATCGTCAAGAATTAAAAGGCGTGGCAAAGAATGCCAAAATTGATGGTTTCCGTAAAGGTAAGGTTCCTCATACTATTTTAGAGCAACGCTATGGTGCATCTGTACGTCAAGATGTTTTATCCGATAATATGCAACGTGCATTCTTTGATGTTATTATCAAGGAAAAAATCAATATTGCAGGTCGTCCAACATTTACACCTGAGAGCTATGAAATTGGTAAAGATTTTACATTCTCAGCAACTTTTGAAGTCTATCCAGAAATCGAATTAAAAGGTTTAGAAAATATAAAAGTTGAAAAATCAGTAGTAGAAATTACAGATGCTGATATCGATAAAATGATTGACGTATTACGTAAACAACAAGCAACATTTAGTGAAACAGTGGAAGCTGCTAAAGCAGAAGATCGTGTAACTATTGATTTTGTTGGTTCTATTGATGGTGAAGAATTTGAAGGTGGTAAAGCATCAGATTTCGCATTAGCAATGGGTCAAGGACAAATGATACCAGGTTTTGAAGAGGGCATCGTTGGTCACAAAGCGGGTGAAGAGTTTGATATTATGGTTACCTTCCCTGAAGATTACCAAGCAGAAAACTTAAAAGGTAAAGAAGCAAAATTTGCCATTACCTTGAAAAAAGTAGAAGTAATGGAATTACCAGAAGTTAATGATGAATTTGTTCAGCGTTTTGGTAAAACGAAAACAGTTGCAGACTTACGTGAAGAAATTAAACGTAATATGGAACGTGAACTTAAAAATGCCGTAATTTCAAAAGTAAAAACTCAAGTAATTGATGGCTTACTTGCTGAAAATGAGATTGAAGTGCCACAGTCTGCTATTAATGAAGAAGTTGAAGAGTTACGTAAACAAGCTGCACAACAATTCGGTGGAAATCCTGAAGTCGCAGCCCAACTTCCTGCTGAGTTATTTACAGAACAAGCGAAACGTCGTGTTCAAGTTGGTTTATTGTTCTCATCTGTGATTACAGCAAATGAAGTAAAAGTTGATGAAGAGCTTGTAAAAGAGAAAATTGCGGAATTAGCTTCTGCTTACGAAGATCCAGCAGAAGTAATTGAATACTATGCGAAAAATAAACAATTAACAGATAATATACGCAATGTTGTTTTAGAAGAACAAGCGGTTGAAAGTATTCTTGCAAAAGCTCAAGTGACTGAAAAAACTCAGTCATTTGATGATGTAATGAATAAACAACAAGGCTAGCTCTCTAAAAGGTTAAAAGACAGTTGTCTTATAATTAAACAAGCGGTTACTTTTAGAGGAAAATTTACTAAAAGTAGCCGTTCTTATTTTATCATCATAGAGAGAAATTATGGACCCAACATTAATTCAGGAAATTCAACAGTTTGCCTCAAACCATACTATTATGGTTATTGCTTGGTTTGCTTTACTTGTTGCTTTGATAATCAATTTTTATCAAGGATTAACCAGTAAATTTAAAATTATTAATAACGCTCAACTCACACACTTAATTAATAAAGAAGAAGGTGTGGTATTGGATTTACGCAGTGACGATGAATTTAAAGCAGGACATATCATTGAGAGTCTACATATATTACCGTCCGATATTAAAGGTAAAAATACTCAACGCATTGAAAAATACAAAACCCGTCCTGTTATTTTAGTTTGTGCGACTGGTGTAACAGCAAGTACAAGTGCGGCAATATTAACTAAACAAGGTTTTGAAAAAGTGTATGTATTAAAAGAAGGTATTAGTGCGTGGAGTGCTGAAAAATTACCTTTAATTAAAAAACATAAATAACCCCATTATCAACAAAGTAAGGAAAAAACGATGTCTGAAGAAAATCAAGTAGCAGCAGAAGAACAGCAAGAAGAACAACAATTTGATCTTCAAATTCAACGTATTTATGTTAAAGACGTTTCGTTTGAAGCACCAAATCTTCCAACTATTTTTCAACAAGAGTGGGAGCCAGATTTAGGTTTTGAATTAGATACTGAAACCAGAGAATTAGCAGAAGATATTTATGAAGTCACTTTACACCTTAACATTAAAACAACAATGAAAGAGTCAAAAGACGTGGCGTTCATTTGTGAAGTAAAACAAGCAGGTGTATTTAGTATTCAAGGCATTGAAGGTGTGCAACTTGCACATTGTTTAGCGGCACATTGCCCTAATATGCTGTATCCTTATGCAAGAGAATTGGTTGCAAGTTTAGTCAATCGTGGAACTTTCCCTGCACTTAATTTAGCACCTGTCAATTTTGATGCTCTATTTATGGACTATTTAGAAAGTCAGCAGGAAGAAGAAACAGAAGAAGAAAAAACGATTAATTAATTTAGTCTAGTTTTCTCAAAACTGTACCTTGTTTTAAGGTGCAGTTTTTTTATATCTTGATAAGTGGAAAGTCTGTTATAATTTGGTAAATTTTATGAAACATCATACCGCTTAACATCTTATTTATATGGCAACCACATTTGATCATATTGCTTTTCTAAAAAATATTCCTCATACATCAGGGGTTTATCGTATGTATGACGATAAACAAACCATTATTTATGTTGGAAAAGCGAAAGATCTAAAAAAGCGTTTAGCCAGTTATTTTAGAAAAAACCTTACTAGTCGTAAAACAGAAGCACTAGTATCCAATATTGCTCATATTGAAATTACTCTTACTCATTCTGAAACAGAAGCATTACTATTAGAGCATAATTATATTAAACAGCACAAACCTCGTTATAACGTATTATTGCGGGACGATAAATCTTACCCTTATATTTTATTAACTCATCATCAACATCCCCGTATTGCCTCTTTTCGAGGAAATAAAAAAGTAAAAGGAGAATATTTTGGTCCTTATCCAAATTCCACAGCAGTACGTGAAACCTTAACACTATTACAAAAACTATTTCCAATACGACAATGTCAAGATAGCTATTATAAAAATCGCTCTCGCCCTTGTTTACAATATCAAATTAAACGTTGTTTAGCCCCTTGTGTGAAAGGTTATTGCACAGATGATGAATATGATCAACAAGTACATTTTGTCCGTTTATTTTTACAAGGAAAAGATCAGCAGGTTATTACTCATCTTGTACAAAAAATGGAACAAGCTGCACAGAATTTAAATTTTGAAGAAGCGGCTCGTTATCGGGATCAAATTCAAGCAGTACGAACCGTAACAGAAAAACAATTTGTTGATAATGAACGTTTAGATGATTTGGACATTATTGCTATTGCGTATCAGCACGGCATTGCTTGTGTCCATATTCTATTTGTGCGACAAGGTAAAGTCCTCGGAAATCGTAGTTACTTTCCAAAAGTACCGAGTAATACAGATTTAACAGAATTAAGTGATACTTTTGTCGGACAATTTTACCTACAAATTAATCAACATCGCACTATTCCTAATCAAATTATTATTAATCATAAACTGACGGAAGTTACTGCTTTGAATGAAATTCTCACAGAGCAAGCTGGGAGAAAAGTGACTATTATTGATGGCACTGTGCGAGGTGAAAAAGCGCGTTATTTACGCCTTGCACATACCAATGCGACTTCAGCATTAGCACAAAAATTGCAACAAAACTCACAAATTGCAGCTCGTTATCAAGCACTGCAAGAAGTATTAAATATACCTGAAATTAAACGAATGGAATGTTTTGACATCAGTCATACAATGGGAAACCAAACAGTTGCTTCTTGTGTTGTGTTTGATCAAAAAGGAGTATTAAAGTCAGATTATCGTCGCTTTAATATTGAAGGAATAACTGGCGGAGATGACTATGCAGCAATGGAAAAAGCACTTTTAAAACGTTATAACAAACCTCTTACTGAAGATAAAATCCCAGATATTATTTTTATTGATGGAGGCAAGGGGCAACTTAATCGAGCTTTAATGACTTTTGAAAAGTTAAATGTGGCTTGGAATAAAGATCACCCATTACTTATTGGAGTATCAAAAGGCGTAGAGCGTAAAGCAGGATTAGAAACCTTAATTATCAGCAAACAACAGAATAAAGAAATACACCTACCACCAGATAGTTTAGCGTTACATTTAATTCAACATATCCGAGATGAATCTCATCATCACGCTATCACTGGGCATCGAAAAAAACGTCAAAAAGCCTTTACAGAAAGTGGGTTAGAATCTATCGCAGGAATTGGTGCTAAACGTCGTCAAGCATTATTAAAGTATTTGGGAGGAATGCAAGGTGTTAAATCAGCGACTGTGGAAGAAATTGCTAAAGTACCAGGCATCTCAACAGCCCTTGCAGAAACCATTTTTGATGTGTTACAAAATGGGTAAATATAATTTAGAATTTAAATTAGATACTAAAAATGCACATTTTTTATTCAATGTAACCGTGAGGTTTAGTTATTTACGCTCTCTCTTTCAATGGGTTAAATTTTGGTATTTATAATTGTTGAAAAAAATAAATTTTTTGTTAAAATTCCCTCTCTTTTTTATTTTTAACTAAAAAAGACGTTCGGATGAAGGTAGCTGGAGAATGGTGGTGACGCCATACCGAAGAGGAAAAATCTTTCAGGTGCTGTTGTTTATTTAATGAGAATATTAAGTAGCGATAACAGTGAGGACAGTTACTGGACGAACCCTTGGAGAGATCCAACCCGTTAAATCGGAAAATGGACGCCGAAGGCGAAAATATAACTTATTTTAAATAAAGGTTTTAAAAAGAGGTTATGTGAAACGCTCAGGCAAAAGGACAGGGGAGAAAAGTAACACTTTCTTATAAAGGGGTGACAGTTTTTGTAAATTTTTATAAAAATCTAACCGCTTCATTTCTACTTTTCTTTACCTTGTAAGTTATTTTTTACGAGGAATTTTTAATGTTAGACACAATTTTAAAGTCAATAGATAGTTTTATCTGGGGACCTCCTTTGCTTGTTTTACTTGCAGGGGTTGGAATTTATTTCACTTTTAAACTACAACTTATTCAGCTATTTCGCCTGCCACGAGCATTAAAATATATTTTTAAATCTGAAAAAGGGGCAAATCAAAAAGGCGATATTTCTGCTTTTGCATCTTTATCTACTGCTTTAGCTGCGACAATTGGAACAGGAAATATTGTGGGAGTGGCAACGGCTATTCAGGCGGGAGGTCCCGGTGCGTTATTTTGGATGTGGATCATTGCTGTTTTTGGAATGGCGACTAAGTATGCAGAAGGTTTACTTGCGATTAAATTTAGAGGTAAAGATAAGGATGGTTTTATCTCTGGTGGTCCAATGTATTATATTGAAATGGGGATGGGAGAAAAATGGAAATGGCTAGCAAAACTTTTTGCATTATTTGGTGTTTTAGTCGCATTTTTTGGCATAGGCACTTTCCCTCAAATTAATGGAATTACCCATGCCTTACAGGATACATTTAGCATACCCATTTTTGTGAGTGGTATCGTGTTAACACTCTGCGTTGCTTCCATTATCTTAGGGGGAGTAAAACGAATTTCTAAAATTGCAAGTATCGTTGTGCCATTTATGGCAGTTGCTTATATTTTGGTATCTGTTGTGATCTTGGTGCTAAATGCAGATAAATTACTCGAAACTATCCTCTTTATTGTGAAAATGGCATTTAACCCAGAGGCTGCAGTAAGTGGTGCGTTAGGCTTTACAGTAATGCAAGCCATTCAATCTGGTGTCGCTCGTGGTATTTTCTCAAATGAATCAGGCTTGGGATCAGCTCCTATTGCCGCAGCAGCGGCACAAACCAATGAGCCAGTACGTCAAGGATTAATCTCAATGACAGGGACATTTTTAGATACCATTATTGTATGTACAATGACAGGATTAGTGATTGTTCTTACTGGTACTTGGCAAGGAAATGTTGAAGGTGCCGCTTTAACTAATCTTGCTTTTGCAACAGGGTTATCCAGTTCTTTTGGTTCACTTGTAGTAACGGTAGGTTTAGTCTTTTTTGCATTCACAACCATTTTAGGTTGGTGTTATTATGGTGAACGTTGTTTTGTCTATTTGACAAATGGTCGCACCAAAGGAATTAAATTTTATCGAATCATCTTTATTTTGTTAATTGCTGTTGCTCCAATGATTAAATTACAAACAATTTGGACAATTGCTGATATAGTAAATGGTTTGATGTCATTCCCTAATTTAATTGCGTTAATTGCACTGCGTCATATTGTGATTGATGAAACAAAAAACTATTTTGAACGTATAAAGCAACAAAGTAAATAAATAAACAAAGTAAATAATTAAAGAGCAACAAGCGGTATGATGTTAGCAAAAATTTGCAAATTTTTATTATTATCATACCGCTTACTTTAGATTATTTTATGTGACTAAGCTGCCGTTATTCCAAAAGAAATCACTTCATTAATATTCTCTTTATCCATTGCGAGCATTAATAAACGATCGACACCAAGTGCAACTCCCGAACAATCTGGCATTCCTTGTTTTAAAGATGTAAGAAAACGGGTATCCAATTTTTGAGGAGGTAATCCTAATTTTTCACGTTCAATGTTATCTTGCATAAAACGGCGAATTTGCTCTTCTGCATTTTGTAGTTCGTGAAAGCCATTTGCGATTTCAATACCTTTAAAATAAAATTCAAAACGTTCTGCAACACGATGATCTTCTGAACTAATTTGTGCAAGAGCCGCTTGAGTGGCTGGAAAATGGAAAATGGCAACAGGTCTATCTTGTCCAATTTTAGGTTCAACTAACTCGCTAAATAAAAATTGTAATAAAATATTACGGCTTTCATCATCACTGCATTGTAAACCGTGTTCACGAGCTTTCTCAATAAGTTGTTTTTTTGAAGCAGAAAGAGGATCTAATCCAACATACTGTTGAAAGATAAATTGATAATTAAAGGATTCTGCTGGTTCACAATCTAAAATATGTTGCAATAAATCATCCACTTCATTGATTAAGCGATACATATCAAAATGTGGACGATACCATTCTAACATTGTAAATTCTGGATTATGTTTCTTTCCTGCTTCCTCATTGCGAAATACTTTACCGATCTGGAAAATAGGTCCAGAACCTGCGACAAGTAAGCGTTTCATATGATATTCAGGGCTTGTTATTAAGTGTAACTGTTGAACTTCATTTGAAAATGGTGCATTAAAGTTTGTTTCAAAAGTTACAAGATTTATATCAGTTACCCCAAATTCACTTAAGATAGGTGTTTCAACTTCTAATAATCCTCGTTCTGTAAAAAATTGTCGTATATTTTTGATAATTTTTGCACGTTGTAATAGATTTTCAATAGATGCTGTAGGCATCCAATCTATTTCGTCTAATTGTAAATTTTCCATAAAATGTTACCGCTGTGAAATTCTAAGGGAGATTGTAACACTATCATTTTTAGATAAAAACCCCTATTGTTGAGATTGGTTATCAGTACAGGCATAGCAAGGTCTAAACAATTTGAGATAGATCACAAAACTGTAAATAAAGGTTATAAATTTTTTTGAAAAAATGTCACAATTTAGCCATATATTTAATGAATAAATTTTTCCCTAAAGAGTAGGAGTATATTGTGCAAACTGTAAATGTTGATGTAGCGATTGTGGGCGCTGGTGGTGGTGGCTTACGTGCTGCGATTGCGGCAGCAGAGGCTAATCCAAATTTAAAAATAGCGTTAATTTCTAAGGTTTATCCTATGCGTAGCCATACTGTGGCTGCAGAAGGTGGATCAGCGGCGGTAATTAAAGAAACTGATTCTTATGAAAAACACTTTCACGATACTGTGGCAGGTGGGGACTGGTTATGTGAACAAGATGTTGTAGAATATTTTGTTAAGCATTCTCCAGTTGAAATGACACAACTTGAACGTTGGGGTTGTCCTTGGAGTCGTAAAGATGACGGCGGTGTAAACGTGCGTCGTTTTGGTGGAATGAAAATTGAGCGTACTTGGTTCGCTGCAGATAAAACAGGTTTCCACTTATTACACACTCTTTTCCAAACTTCAATTAAATATCCTCAAATTATCCGTTTTGATGAGCATTTCGTTTTAGATATTCTTGCTGATGATGGTCACGCACGTGGTTGTGTCGCAATGAATATGATGGAAGGGACTTTTGTTCAAATCAATGCAAATGCGGTTGTTATCGCAACAGGTGGCGGTTGTCGTGCATTCCGTTTCAATACCAATGGGGGTATCGTAACAGGTGATGGTTTATCTATGGCATATCGTCACGGTGTACCATTGCGTGATATGGAATTTGTTCAATATCACCCAACAGGATTACCAAATACTGGAATCTTAATGACAGAAGGTTGTCGTGGGGAAGGGGGTATTCTGGTGAATAAAGACGGTTACCGTTACTTACAAGACTACGGTCTAGGACCTGAAACACCTGTAGGTAAACCAGAAAATAAATATATGGAACTTGGTCCTCGTGATAAAGTTTCACAAGCATTCTGGCAAGAATGGAAAAAAGGTAATACCCTTAAAACAGCAAAAGGGGTGGACATTGTTCATCTTGATTTACGTCACTTGGGGGCGAAATATTTACAAGAACGTTTACCATTTATTTGTGAATTATCTAAAGCTTATGAAGGGGTTGACCCAGCAGAAGCACCAATTCCAGTACGTCCAGTTGTTCACTATACAATGGGTGGTATTGAAGTTAATCAACAATCTGAAACCATTATTAAAGGTTTATTCGCAGTAGGTGAATGTGCATCATCAGGCTTGCACGGTGCAAACCGTTTAGGTTCAAACTCTCTTGCTGAATTAACGGTTCTTGGTCGTGTAGCTGGGGAAGGTGCAGCTCGTGTAGCATCAGAAGCAACACCTGCAAATCAAGCGGTTATTGATGCACAAGCAAAAGATATTTTAGCCCGTGTTCACGAGTTAGCTCGTCAAGAAGGCGATGAGTCTTGGTCACAAATCCGTAACGAGATGGGTGATTCAATGGAAGAAGGCTGTGGTATTTATCGTACAGAAGAAAGTATGCAAACTACGGTTAATAAAATTGCTGAACTTAAAGAACGTTACAAAAAAATCAGCATTAAAGATACCTCAAGCGTATTCAACACTGATTTATTATATAAAATTGAGTTGGGTTATATCCTTGATGTTGCTCAGGCTATTTCATCTTCAGCATTGGAGCGTAAAGAGTCTCGTGGTGCACACCAGCGTTTAGACTACACAGAACGTGATGATGAAAAATATTTACAACATACGTTGGCTTACTATAACAAAGATGCTGCACCAACTATTAAATATAGTGATGTGAAGATTACCACTTCACAACCAGCAAAACGTGTTTATGGTGCAGAAGCTGATGCAGCAGAAGCTGCTGAGAAAGCCGCAAAAGCAGCTAAGGAGTAGAAAATGGCAGAACAAAATATGATGACAGTTGAAGTGCTTCGTTATAATCCAGAAAAAGATAACGAACCTCATTTAACCAAGTATCAAGTACCTTATGATAGCCAAACTTCACTTCTTGATGCACTTGGTTATATTAAAGATGAAGAAGAACCAGAACTTTCTTATCGTTGGTCTTGTCGAATGGCGATATGTGGTTCTTGTGGAATGATGGTAAACAATAAGCCTAAACTTGCGTGTAAAACATTCTTACGTGATTACAGCGGTTATATGCGTATTGAACCACTTGCAAACTTTCCAATTGAGCGTGACTTAGTGGTCGATTTAAGTCACTTTATTGAAAGTTTAGAAGCGATCAAACCATATATTATTGATAATAAAGCCCCTGAATTAGAAGCGCCTGTTGATGATAAGGAATTTGCAGATGCTCGTGTTGAACTTGAAAAAACTCGTACTAAACAAACACCAGCACAGTTAGAAAAATACCGTACATTCTCAATGTGTATCAACTGTGGTTTATGTTATGCAGCTTGTCCACAATTTGGTTTAAACCCTGAATTTGTTGGTCCTGCAGCGTTAACACTGGCACACCGTTATAACCTTGATAACCGTGATAGTGGTAAAGCTGAGCGTATGAAAGTGATCAATGGTAAAAATGGGGTATGGAGCTGTACTTTTGTGGGCTATTGTTCAGAAGTATGTCCAAAACACGTTGATCCTGCATCAGCGGTAAACCAAGGTAAAGTTGAAAGCTCGAAAGATTACGTGATTTCAATGTTAAAACCAAAGAAATAAGGAGTGTAAAATGACAACTGAAACAACTAAACGCAAAAAATATGTGCGTGAAATGACGCCAACGTGGTGGAAAAAGTTAGATTTTTACAAACTGTACATTGCTCGTGAAGCAACCGCAGTGCCAACACTTTGGTTTTGTTTAGTCTTACTTTATGGTGTGATCTGTTTAGGTGGTGGCGTAGAAGATGTAAAAGCGAATTTTATTCCATTTTTACAAAATCCTGTGGTAGTGATTTTTAATATTATCACACTAGGAGCCGTCATTCTTAATACCGTGACTTATTACTTTATGACACCAAAAGTGCTGAATATTATTGTTAAAAATCAACGTATCAATCCAAATATTATTACAGGGGTCTTATGGGGTGCAACCGCATTCGTTAGCCTTGTAATTTTAGTATTGATGTACATTTAATGGGGGAGAAAATGAAAGAGATTAAACGTTCTGATGAGCCTGTTGTATGGTTACTATTTGGTGCAGGAACAACAGTAAGTGCTATGTTCTACCCTATATTAGTGCTAATTATTGGTTTTTTATTACCGCTTGGTTTAATTAGCGGTGGGGTTGAAAATCTTGTGGCATTTTCACAATGTTGGTTTGGTAAACTAGTGATTTTAGGGTTTTTGATCTTCCCTGTTTGGGGAGCAATGCACCGTATTCATCACGGCTTGCACGATTTTAAAATTCATTTACCCGCAAGTGGAATTATCTTCTATGGTTTATCAATTTTATATAGTGTGTTAGTATTATTTGCAGTAATTAACATTTAATTGTAGAACTTTTAGACAAAATGGCGGTCTAACGAGGTTAGATCGCCATTTTTTATTTAACTTTTTATTTAACTAAAGGACATAAAGGAATTTATATGAAATTTTTAAAAACACTTGTAATTTTGATGCTTGCAACAGCCGTTTCAACGGTCTCTTTTGCGGCACCGAGTTCAAACTCTTCTAAAGCAGAGAAACAAAAAACATCTCAGGGAGCAAAGCAAAAATCAAAAAAAGTAAAAAAAACAAAACAGGTGAAGAAAACAAAAAAAGCTAAAAAACTTGAAAAATCATCAAAAACTAAGACAAAATCAAGTAAGCAAGCGGTTACATCATCAAAGAAAAATGCAAAAAAAACAGCATCTAACAAAGTAAATAAAAAATCAGGCAGTGTGAAAAAGAAAGCAGAGTCTAAAAACGTGAAAACAGAAAAGAAAGCATCTTCTGTGAAAAAAACGGCGAATACAAAAAAATCGAAGACTAAAAAAACAGCGAAAAAAATGTCTAAAGTAGTGAATATTAACACTGCAACGGCAACAGAGTTACAACAGTTAGCAGGCATTGGTCCTAAAAAAGCAAAAGCGATTATTTCTTATCGTAAGAAAGTCGGTAAAATTAAAAATATTACGGAACTTTCAAATGTGCAAGGCATTGGTGTTGCGACTATTAAAAATATTAAATCTTTTGTGAAATTTTAATTAAAGATAAGCTGAAAAACAGCTAGTATTGATGAAGCTAGGAATTATAAAAACTGAGGTATAAATAATATATTTTACCTCAGTTTTATATTTAATAATTAAAATACTTTAAGAAAAGGTTTTACAAATACTTCGCCATAAACACCAGCTTCTACGTAAGGGTCTTCACTTGCCCACTGTTTTGCGTCTTCTAATGAAGTAAATTGTGCAATGACTGTTGACCCGGTAAAACCTGCCTCTCCAGGTGTTTCACTATCAATTGCTGGATTTGGACCTGCAGTAAATAGTCGACCTTCTGCTTGTAAGTGCTTTAAGCGAGCTAAATGTTGTTCACGCACAGCAAGACGTTGTTGTAGCGTGTTTGGTTTATCTTGAGCAAAAATAACATAATACATAATATTCTCCTATTGGTTAAGTAATGCAAGAGCAGTATCTAATTCAGGATTATCTTCACGTGGAATAGGGCGAGGCTTACCGTCATTATCTACTGCCACAAAGGTAAATTCAGCTTCTGTCACACAGTGACGATCTCGTAATCCCTCATAAACGCGTTTAATAAAAATTTCGACTTTGACTTGTAGAGATGAATGTCCAACTTTAGTACATTTTCCATAGCAGCATACGACATCACCGACAGAAACAGGATGTAAAAAATTCATTGAGTTAACGGAAACGGTAACCACTCTCCCTTTAGCAATCTCTTTTGCTAAAATAGCCCCTCCCATATCCATTTGAGACATAATCCAACCACCAAAAATATCACCATTGGCATTGGTATCAGATGGCATTGCAAGGGTTCTTAAAATTAGCTTTCCTTCAGGTTCTCGACATTGATTATTTGCCATTGTTTTCCTCCAGTTGTTTCAAATGTGGATAGAGATACACACCTGTAATAATTGTCGCAATCAGGCTTAGCCCTGTTAATCCAAATACTTTAAAGGTAGACCAAATATCCTCAGACATAAATTCACTGATATAAATATTCAGTAACATACAGAAGATAAAAAATACTGCCCAACCTAGATTTAGATTATTCCAAACTTTATTTTCTAACTGAATTTCTTTCCCAAGTAAATATTTAATAATAGGGCTTTTTAATACAAATTGGCTAAATAGCAACGCGAATGCAAAAAGTCCGTTAATAATGGTCACCTTCCATTGTAGAAAGCGAATATCATCAAAATAAGCAGTTAAACCTCCAAAAATTAGAACAAAACCAGCCATAAACAGTTGCATTTTAGTCACCTCACCAAAAAACACTTTTAGTAAAATTAATTGAATAATAGTCGCAATAACTAAAGTGATTGCAGCTTCTTGTGTACCAAATAATTTATAAACAACAAAAAATAAAATTAGTGGGATAAATTCAAGTAATTGTTTCATTTGTTATCCTTATAGTTGGCGGTAAAGCTGGTAAAAACGGAAGCTAAATACAATCACAAAAACACTTAAAAAAGTACTTACAATGGCAGAAAAAATAAGGATAGGAATGCCGTCTCCTAAGCGTTCAAGACTATTGATAATAAATAAAGGTAATAATGATGCAAGCACACAGAACAAGGCTAATGGTCGCATTTTTCCTTTGCTTAATTTAAAGGTAAAAGTGAGTGTTTCCATAATACTTTTTTGTGGCTCTTCTACCAAATAAACATAAATAGTTAAATAAAGTTTTATGAAGAAATAAAGCCCTAATACGATAAGAGGTAATGAAACAAGACTAATTGGAGATTGATTTGCGATTGAATAAAAACCAGTCAATCCAAGTGTAAATGCTAATGGAATAGCAGAAATAATACTTAGTAATATTAATGGGAAAAATGATTTTAATATTCCTGAAATTGGTTGAAAAAAGTGTTGATAGTTACTGTTAGTGATAGATTTTACATTTAAAATAACGAGTGCTGTAAATACCAAGTTTAAAATAAGTAATAGCAAAGAGGGGAATACGACAAAGAGGATATTTTCTTGAGGGTTTTGAGAAATATTTTGTGCAGGTAGTTGTATTGGGAAAAATTGAAGAAGTAAGTATTGTCCCAATTGAATTAATAGCATTGTTCCCATTGAAAAAAGGGAAAATTGGCGTTGGTTTTGGATAAAATTCCAACTATCTTGAAATAGTTGAATAAATTTAATTGGCATTGAATAGTTCCTTAAGTTAAAGATATTATCTTACTTAGATTATAACAATACTTTAACTTATCTGCATTATCTATTGTAGATTTTTGAGAGTTAGCTACAATGGTAAATCTGAATTCTAAATAGGTAGTATTATGTATGACACACTAAAAGCAGGACAGAATTATATTGAAACCTTACCAAATCAAAAAAAACTCAATGTCTTTATGCCGGATTACCGCTTTATTAAATGGGTTAAATTTGCACAAAAAGTAATGCCTGCTTTTGCTTGTTTTGCCATTATTTGGCAATATTTTTTACATAGTCCCACTCAATTTATTTTAGTCAATGTTTTAATTACTGCGTTATTTGCATTGAGCATTCCCTTTCAAGGATTGTTTTGGCTTGGTAGACGAGCTAAATCTCCTCTTTCTCTTTCTTTATTAAAGTGGTATGAGGAGTTACGCATAAAATTGATTAGTGAGCAAATTGATGTGGAAGAACAAATGATGCCTTCTTATCAAGATTTTGCCACTTTATTAAAACTCGCTGAGCAAACTTGGGGTGATCAGTATTTTGATGAGTTATAAGCGGTATTATTTGATCAAAAATTTGCAAAAAGTTGAGATAAAGTCACCGCTTGAATATAACAATATTAGCCTTCCATTCTAGGTTTAGTCCCTAGCTTTCCTAGTATTTCATTCCATAGTTTGGTACTTTGTTCTCGGTGTATTTTAATACATTCTCGTACTTTTTCAGCGTTTTCATTTCTACATAACTCTTGTAAGCTAGTGTAAAAATCGTGTGCTAATTTTCGCCCTTCAGGAATACTAAAATAAATACCTCCAATCTGATTATACAAACCTTTAAAGCTATTAAAAATTAAACCATAAACAGGTTTATTTGCAACGACAGTAAAACTTCTAAATACGTGGTAATCAAATTCGGTATAGGCTTTTGCTGTATCGTCTAATTGTTCTAATTGTTCAAAAATTGCCAAAGAACCTTCAGGATCTGTTTCGATTGCTTTCGGAATATAAGAATCTGACATTCGAGTACGTAATGAAAGAATATCTGCAATAATAAGAGGGGCGACTGTTTTATCAAGTTGAAATAACTTTTCTACCACACTTGTTCCGCCTGTTTCCCAAATATTATTAACATAAGTTGGTTTGCCGTGCTGAATATTTAACCAACCTTCACGAGCGAGACGCTGTAAAACTTCTCGTAATGTTGTTCGTGTTACCCCAATAGTATCCGCTAATTCTCTTTCAGCAGGTAAATATGAATTAGGTGGATAAGTATTATTCCAAATACTTTTAATAATATACTCTTCTGCTAATGCTGCTGGACTACTGGCTTTTAAAATACCAAATTTGTTTTCATTCATTTAGTTATAACATCCCAAATAATGTGTGAATTTTCATCAAATCAATAAATTTTTTGAATTTATTGATAATTTTTAAAATCTTTTGCATTAATATTGCCTTTCCCTATTATCGTTTAATCTAATCTATATTACAATATGAGACAATAATTAAAAATTTAACCAAATGATGTTATAAATTTGGTCAGAGGAGAGAGTTGTTTATGATAGCCCCGAGTTCTATTTTCAAGAATTTTTTAGGAAATTCCCCATTATGGTATAAATATGCCATTATCTTTTTTTTGGTTTTAAATCCAATTTTATTTTTCATCGACCCATTTGTTGCTGGTTGGTGTTTAGTCTGTGAATTTATCTTTACCTTAGCAATGGCACTAAAATGCTATCCTTTACAACCTGGTGGTTTATTAGCTATGGAAGCGGTTGTAATTGGAATGACGCATCCTGAACATATTAAAGAAGAAATAATGGCAAATTTTGAAGTTATTTTGCTATTAATGTTTATGGTAGCGGGTATTTACTTTATGAAACAGTTACTACTTTATGCATTTACTAAGCTATTAATTGTAGTACGTTCAAAAAGAACATTATCATTAGCCTTTTGTTTAAGTGCAGCTTTTCTTTCTGCATTCTTAGATGCTCTAACTGTTATTGCCGTTATTATCAGTGTCAGCGTAGGTTTTTACGGGGTTTATCATAAAGTAGCTTCTGGTTACACCTTTGATGATGATGTAAACGATATTTATTGTGATGAAAAAATCACTACCAACAAACAAATTTTGGAACATTTCCGTAGCTTTTTACGTAGCTTACTTATGCACGCAGGTGTAGGAAGTGCGTTAGGTGGTGTAATGACAATGGTAGGCGAACCTCAAAACTTAATTATTGCAGATAAAGCTAGTTGGCATTTTGGTGAATTTGTATTACGTGTTGCCCCTGTAAGTGTCCCTGTTTTATTATGCGGTGCTGTTACTTGTTATCTTTTAGAACGATACAGATTATTTGGCTATGGTGACCCGTTGCCACGTCGTGTATGGGCAATTTTAGCGCGTTTTAATACAGAACAAGATAAAAAAATGACCGATCAAGATCGTGCGAAATTAGTTATTCAAGCCCTTGCAGGAATTTGGTTAGTTATTGGGTTAGCATTCCATTTGGCGGATGTTGGAATTATTGGTTTAACTATTATCATTATCTGTACTTCTTTCTGTGGTATCATTGATGAACATTCGATAGGAGAATCATTTAAAGAGTCATTGCCTTTTACTGCATTACTTGTCGTTTTCTTCTCAATAGTGGCTGTAATCGTTGACTTAAAACTTTTTGAACCAATTATTAAATATGTGTTAGCCGCAGATACTGATTCACAGCTTGGATTATTCTATATCTTTAATGGATTGCTCTCGATGATTTCTGATAATGTCTTTGTAGGAACAGTTTATATTAATGAAGCTTTCCACGCTTTAAAAGAGAATATTATTACGCGTGAACAATTTGACTTAATTTCTGTTGCAATTAATACAGGTACTAATTTACCATCAGTGGCAACACCAAATGGACAAGCGGCATTTTTATTCTTATTAACCTCATCTTTTGCTCCTTTGGTTCGTTTATCTTATGGTAGAATGGTGTATATGGCGTTACCTTACACAATTGTGTTATCTTTAGTCGGTTTCGCATCATTAAAATTATTTTTACCAACACTAACGTCACTAATGACAGATTGGGGTTGGTTAATTATTCGTTAAACTAGGAGCATTTATGCTAAATTACATCAAAGAGCTTTCCCTTGGGCGTAGTGCTTGGTTTCTTCTTATCCTAAGTGGAGTAATACTTGAAGGAATAGCCCTTTATTTTCAACACAAAATGGGATTAGCACCTTGTGTAATGTGTATTTATGAGCGAATAGCCTTATTGGCTATTTGTATTGCAGGAGCAATTGCGTTTATTGCTCCTCGATTTCTTCTTTTTCGTTTAATAGCCCTAGCAATGGGAATTTTAGGTGCGGTTCAAGGATTAAATTTATCAGTTAAACACTATAACTATCAATTTAATCCTTCTCCTTGGAATCAATGTCCAATCAAGGTAGATTTTCCTGACCAATTACCTTTAAATCAATGGTTTCCCAATTTTTTTGAAGCAACAGGTAGTTGTAGTGAAATAAAATGGCAATTCCTCAGTTTTTCAATGCCTCAGTGGTTAGCTATGATTTTTAGTGCTTATTTGACGGTTTTGGTGATTGTTGCTTTAAGTCAATTCAAAAGATTAAAAAAGAAAGATCAATTTATTTTTGGATAGTATATTGATTACAAGTATTAATTCATATAGAGACAAGGTATGCCTTGTCTTTGTCTTTTATGAAGTGGAATTTTTAGTGAAACTTATTCTACGGAATTTAGAGGAAGTTATACCCAATTAATCACTTAAGCGGCTTCTTTCATATTAAATGAGAATAGGATAAAAAATGAAACAACCCAAACTATTTTTGATTCATGGCTTATTTATGAATAGTATTATTATGCAATATATGCATTATCATTTAAGTCGCCGTGGTTATGATGTACAGCTTTTTTCATACCCCTCTACTCAGTGTTCATTACAGTATAATGCGGAACAACTATTTGATTTTGTAAAGAAACAATGTCAGAGAGAGGAGATTTGTCACTTTGTAGGGCACAGTTTGGGCGGTTTACTTATTCGCTTAGGTTATGACTATGCACCACAATATTTTAATGGACGCATCGTCACACTAGGTACACCACATAACGGCAGTGAAGTGGCTCAATATATTACAGATCATATTCCTTTTAATATTTTAGGTCACTCTTATGAAAATGCCCTCGATGGTCATTTACCACCTTGGCAAGGAAACATTGAACTTGGTTCTATTGCTGGAACTAAATGTATTGGTATTGGTTCGCTTTTTCAAGCGTTAGATAAACCCAATGATGGCACCGTTAGTCTTGTAGAAACAATGTTAGAGAATCAAACTGATCATATTGAGTTACCCCTAAGTCACACTACATTGCTCTATTCTAAGCAAGTGATTTATCAAACCGATTATTTTTTGAAAAATGGTCGATTTGATAAACATTTATTTTAATTTCTAAAAATTAATAGGTAAAAGTTTGTGGTTTCCCTAAAATCAAAATGGACAAACCCCAAATATTGTTCAACATTTGGGGTTTTTATTTTAATCTAAGGTTTTATTAACTTGCTGCACCAATACCAATTGCTGCTAATAAAATAGGCGAGGTAAATAGACCAATAAGAGTTAATACCCAAGCAAGGACATTCACTCCTATACCAGCAAAATTTTTATTTTTAACCGCAATGATTGTGCCAATAAGTGCTGTAATAGCAGCAAGTGGAACAAAAATAGTACCTAAAAATAAAATTCCAAGAATTGCGAGAACACAAGCAATAATGCCTGCAGTCATTCCTGCTTTGGTATTTTTAAGATTTTCACTCATTTTATTTTCTCCTGTGTATTTAACTAAAAAGGTTAATCCATCAAAGTTTTGAAATTATCGTAAGGTAATCCTAATTTGCTACGTGCACTACGAGCTTGTGAGCAAGGATAATTTTCTAATATTGCATTTCGTTTGCTATAAAATCCGAAACTATTATCAATTTTAGCCAACTCAGTAATCTTGGCGATACATTGATTGTAGACTTTTTTTAAGGCATCGTAGTTTTTAACATATTGTTCAATAACTATGTTTTCTTTTTTTCTTGCAACATCTTGTAAGGTTGAACAAGCGTCGTAGTATTTAGAACCATATTCACAATATTTATTTTTTTGACGATCAAGTTGTTCAAAATCTAACTTTGAAAATTCTGTTGCACTTTGTTCTTTAACAGCAGATTTCCAAATATCACAAGTTGAATAACGTCTTTGATCTTTTGCACAATAGGTTTTCTTTAATTCAAATAATTGTTCTAACGAATTTTTTAATAATGCTGTTTTACCTTGTTCTGCCTTTTCATCATAGAGTGCTTTAAAGGCTCGGCATAGGTAATCATTGCTTGAAATGAATAATTTTTTTGCACAATCACTATTTACATACTGATAAGCGGTCTCTTTCCAATCTAATTTTGCAAATTTTTCATTTAACTTTTTACGGGCTTTAGAAATCTCAGATTTCTCAAGGGCTTCTTTTTCCAAGCGTGCTTTTTCTATTTGGATTTTACGATTTTCACGAATTGCTTGATCAGCGGCAATACACTCCTTATCTTTTCGTATTGCTTCAAATTTTTCCTTATCTTTGGAAGACATTGCTTCAAACATTTGTTTTTCACACTGCTTCAATTTTGATTTTGCATTATCGATATGAGATAAATAATAGGCTTTATCTTTTTCAGAGCATCCAGTCAGCAGCAATGCAGATAGACAGAATAATAAGATTGATTTTTTCATTAAATTCTCCTTAGCAACGCCCAGCTGCTTTTAATAATGCATTACAGGTTGAACCACGTTTTTGTTTTACGCTACGACTGCCTGAGCAAATCGCATCGGAAGAAACAACACCTGCAACTGTGGTGATATAGCATTGATAAGATTTTCTACCAACAGAGGCAACAAAGCGAATATCATCAAGCCCTGCATTACGCTGGCTAATTTTAACTTTATTACTTGTTGTATTTAATGCAAATGCGGCTTTTTCTTGTAGTGTTTGATCAGAAATAATGACATTTCCGATAGAGCCACAAGCCGTTAGTATTGTCATTGCAGTAAGTAAACCTAGTTTTTTCATAGCATCTCCTTTTATTTAAACAATTAGTTTGCACCTAAAACAGGTGCATTGTAACTTGAACCTAAAATAGGTGCAATGAAAAAATTACGATCTTCAATACATTCTTACGAGCAACAGTGGTTACGTGAATTATTTATTAACCAACGAAAAATGCTTGGTCTTTCGCAACGTGCATTAGCTGAAAAAATGGGCGTCGTTTATTCGTTGATAGGAAAAATAGAAACGGGGGATCGTCGCTTAGATATTATTGAATTTATTCAGTATTGTGAAGTTTTAGAGCTTGATCCTCAAATTATTATTGATAAACTTTCACAAATCTTAGATAAATCCTCTCCTAAACGTTAATTTCTGTTTTTATCGTTAATTAAGCGGTAAGATGTGGATCAAAATTTACAAATGATGCGATTTTTAATAAGATTCCGCAATTTGTTACTTTATTAGAGAATAAACTTTTACTTTATTTCATTTTGGACAGTTATGAGAAAAGCACAGCAAAAAAATAAGAAAGGTAGAGAAGAGTCTGAAGCAATTCGTTTAGATAAATGGCTTTGGGCTGCACGTTTTTATAAGACTCGTACCATTGCCAAGGCAATGATTGAGGGGGGGAAAGTACATTATAATGGACAACGCATTAAATCGAGCAAAGTGGTAGAAATTGGTGCGAAGGTGATATTACGTCAAGGTAATGAGGAAAAAGAAGTAGAAATTCTTGAAATCAGCGATCAACGTAAAGGGGCACCAGAAGCTCAAAAATTGTATCAAGAAACAGCAGAAAGCATTGAAAAAAGAGAAAAAATGGCGTTGGCTCGTAAAATGAATTATCTTTCTATGCCACACCCAGATAGACGACCAAATAAAAAAGAACGTCGTGATTTAATTAAATTTAAACATTCGGAGAAATAATGACTTCAACACAAGATTACACCAAAGACTATACCCAAGATAATGATAAATTGTACCGCTATCTATTCCAAAATCGTGCAGTGCGAGGACAGTGGTTACGTTTAAATAACACCTTTACAGAAACTTTAAATACTCACCATTACCCAAAGCCAGTACAAGATTTATTAGGTGAAATGCTAGTCGCAACCAGTTTATTGACTGCAACATTAAAATTTGAAGGGACGATTACCGTACAAATTCAAGGTGGTGAGGGTGCATTAAAATTAGCGGTAGTAAATGGTAATGAAAAACAGCAAATGCGAGCCTTAGCACGTGTGGATGGCGAGATTGCAGACAATACAACATTACAGCAAATGGTGGGCGAGAAAGGAGTCTTGATTATTTCTGTGATGCCTGAAAATGGTGAACGTTATCAAGGTGTTGTTGCCCTAGATAAGGAAACCATTAGTGAATGTTTAGAAGAGTATTTTACTCGTTCAGAACAGCTTAAAACACAGTTAATTATTCGTGTGGGTGAGTTTAATGGAGAGGCCGTTGGTGCAGGTGTATTATTACAAGTTATGCCTGATGGTACAGGTAAACCAGAGGATTTTGAGCATTTAGCCGCCTTAACTTCTACAATCAAAAATGAAGAAATATTTGGTTTAACTGCACAAGAATTGTTGTTCCGTTTATATCACGAAGAAACTGTTGAAGTTTATGAACCTCAACCTGTGAGTTTTAAATGTGGTTGTTCAAGAGAGCGTTCAGCAGGAGCATTATTATTAGTTTCAGATGAAGAAATTACTGAAATGTTAGCGGCAAAACAAGGGATTATTGATATGCAGTGTGAGTGCTGTGGTACACAATATTTCTTTGATGAAAAAGCCATTCAAGAATTGAAAGCGGTCAGTTAAGATCAAAAATTTGCAAATTTTTATCTTTATCTTACCGCTTGTTATACCAATAAAAAAGGAACAACAATGAAATTTATCTCTTTTAATATCAATGGATTAAGAGCAAGACCCCATCAGCTAGAGGCGATTATTGAAAAACATCAACCCGATGTAATTGGATTACAAGAAATCAAAGTTTCTGATGAAGATTTTCCCCATCAATTAGTCGAACATTTAGGTTATCACGTATTTTATCACGGTCAAAAAGGACATTATGGTGTAGCGTTATTGACTAAAGCAGAACCTTTGGCGGTACGTAAAGGTTTTCCTACAGACGATGAGAATGCACAAAGACGTATGATTATGGCAGATTTGGATACTCCTTTTGGCACATTAACTGTTTTAAATGGCTATTTTCCACAGGGAGAAAACCGTAAACACGAAACTAAATTTCCTGCTAAAGAAAAATTTTATGCTGATTTACAACATTATTTGGAAACAGCACATTCCCCTGAAAATCCAATTATTGTAATGGGAGATATCAATATCAGCCCTACAGATTTAGATATTGGCATAGGTGAACCAAACCGTAAGCGTTGGCTACAAACAGGTAAATGTTCATTTTTACCCGAAGAAAGAGAGTGGTTGGCAACCTTACAAGGCTATGGCTTTACCGATACCTTTAGAATGATGAACCCTGATGCTGATGATAAATATTCGTGGTTTGATTACCGCTCAAAGGGTATTAATGATAATCGAGGTTTACGCATTGATGTTATATTGGCTACGGATAGTTTAGCTAAATGTTGTGTGGATACGGGAATTGATTTAGAGATTCGAACAATGGAAAAACCCTCGGATCACGCACCAATTTGGGCAACATTTAAGCTATCAAGCTAAATGTTATTGATGTTAAAAAATTGTATCTTGACTATATTTAACTAAAATCAGAACCAACTGATAATAATTATCAAATATGCTTTATTTTGAATGTGTTACAACTAATTTTGCTTTATAAAGTTGACTTATATCAAGTTAATTTTATTTTTTTGATAAAAAGAGATAATTTTGTTAAAAAATGTGGCAAATGTTACATTTTTACTATTTTTTATTATTCAGTTTATGGGTAGAATAGGTTAGATTTTACTAAAAAGTACTTTTTTTGAGTATTGACTAAAATAAAATCAATTTGGGTGGTTATCTTAGGTTTTTAGCTTAAGGATAATTCATTTTTTATACTTATATTACAATAAAGAGGTTTGAGATGTTGGACGTTGTTGAACTTTCTCGTTTGCAGTTTGCATTAACTGCATTATACCACTTTTTATTTGTACCATTAACATTAGGGCTTTCTTTTATTCTTGTAGTAATGGAAACCCTTTATGTTTCAACAGGTAAAGAAGTGTATAAGGATATGACTAAGTTCTGGGGTAAGTTATTTGGGATTAACTTTGCTCTAGGTGTAACAACTGGGATTACAATGGAATTCCAATTTGGTACTAACTGGTCATATTATTCTCATTATGTAGGTGATATTTTTGGAGCACCATTGGCAATTGAAGGCTTAATGGCATTCTTCTTAGAATCTACATTCGTTGGTCTTTTCTTCTTTGGTTGGGAGCGTTTATCAAAAGCAAAACACTTATTAACAACATACTGTGTTGCTTTTGGTTCGAATTTCTCTGCTTTATGGATTTTAGTTGCAAATGGTTGGATGCAAAATCCTGAAGGTTCGCAGTTTAATTTTGAAACAATGCGAATGGAAATGGCAAGTTTTGCAGATTTAGTATTGAACCCAGTAGCTCAATCTAAATTTGTACATACAGTAACAGCTGGTTACACTTGTGGAGCGATTTTTGTATTAGGTATCAGTTCTTACTATATCTTAAAAGGGCGTGATCTAGGCTTTGCAAAACGTTCATTTTCAGTGGGTGCAACTTTTGGTTTAGTTGCTATTCTTTCGGTTATTGTGATGGGTGATGAATCAGGTTATGAAATTGGTCAAGCTCAACCGATGAAATTAGCAACAATGGAAGGGGAATGGGAAACTCAAAAAGCACCAGCGGATTGGCACGCAATTGTAATTCCAAACACTGCAGAAGGAAAAAATGATTTTGAAATTTCAGTCCCTTATGCGGCAGGTCTTATTGTTACTCGTTCTATGGATAAGCAATTTAAAGGAATTCACGATATTCGTAAAGAAAATGAACAACGTGTCCGTAATGGTATTATTGCTTATGGTTTATTAGAAAGATTACGTTCAGGTAATTATGTTGAAGCTGAAAAAGTTGCTTTCCAAGAAAAATATCAGAAAGATCTTGGTTTTGGTTTATTACTAAAAACTTATACAGATAAAGTAGTTGATGCAACAGAAGAACAAATTCAAAAAGCTGTAGATTCAACTGTACCTAATGTAGGTCCAACATTCTGGTCATTCCGCATAATGATGGCGTCAGGCGGATTAATGCTTCTATTGATCTTATTTGCATTCTATCAAAACTTAAAAGGTCGAGTGGGTAGTAATCCATTATTCTTAAAAGCATTACTTTTTGGTATTCCATTGCCTTGGATCGCAATTGAAAGCGGCTGGTTCTTAGCTGAGTATGGTCGTCAACCTTGGGCAATTTATAATATGTTGCCAACAGGCGTTGCCAACTCATCATTAACCACTTTAGATCTTTGGATTTCAATCGGATTGTTATGTGGTTTATACACCATTTTCTTGGTAGCAGAAATGTATTTAATGTTCAAATATGCTCGTTTGGGTCCTAGTTCATTAAAGACAGGTCGTTATCACTTTGAACAATCTGCGAAATAAGTAGGAGAAAGAATATGTTAGATTATGAAATTCTACGTTTTATTTGGTGGATTTTAATCGGTGTTTTATTGATCGGTTTTGCGATTACCGATGGCTTTGATATGGGAGTATTAACCTTATTGCCAGTAATGGGTAAGAGTAATATTGAACGCCGTATTATGATCAATACTGTGGCTCCTCACTGGGATGGTAACCAAGTCTGGTTATTAACAGGAGGCGGTGCGATTTTTGCAGCGTGGCCAACAGTGTATGCAACATCATTCTCAGGATTTTATCTTGCGATGATAGTTGTTTTAGCGGCATTGTTCTTCCGTCCAGTTGGTTTTGAATACCGTGCTAAAATTGATTCACCAGTATGGAGAAGTGCTTGGGATTGGGGATTATTCGTAGGTGGTTTTGTACCGTCTCTTATCTTCGGTGTTGCATTTGGTAACTTATTACAAGGCGTACCATTTGAATTTAACAACATTAACCAAATTCAATACACTGGTTCATTCTTTGGATTATTAAATCCATTTGCATTACTTTGTGGTGTAGTGAGCTTAATGATGCTAACCACACAAGGTGCAACTTGGTTGCAAATGAAAACAACAGGCGATTTACGTGTTCGTGCAAGAAATATTGCACAAATTACAGCGACTGTAACCTTAGGTGCATTCTTATTAGCAGGTGTATGGTTATACTTTAAAGATGGCTTTGTGGTAACAAGTGAAATGAATCATCTTGCACCATCGGTATTTACTAACAAAACAGTTGCTTTAGAGCAAAGTGCTTGGTTTAGTAACTTCTTTAATCTACCTGTATTATTTATTATCCCTGCATTAGCAGTAATTGGTGCATTAGGTACGATTTTAGCTTCAAAAGCGGATCGTAATGGCTTTGCCTTCTTATCATCATCAATTATGCAAGCTGGAGTTATTTTAACTGCAGGTGTATCAATGTTCCCATTTGTAATGCCATCAATTTCTCATCCAGAAATGAGCTTAACAATGTGGGATGCAACGGCAAGTGAAAATACATTAACAGTAATGTTCTATGTTGCTTGTGGTTTTGTACCTGTGGTACTTGCATATACTGTTTGGAGTTACTTCGCAATGTTTGGTCGTCTTGATGCTAAACAGATCGAAGAAAACAAGGCAGCTTACTAAGGAGAAATTATTATGTTTTATATCACTTGGGTATTAGGTGTCTCATTAGCTGTTTTATTTTCAGTATCTATGACTGTAAAAGCAGAAAGAGCGGGTCATTTAGACGACTAAAATGGTAGACAAACTCTATAACTTAACATCAAAGGGCTTCTTGAAAGCCCTTTCTTTCATTTTTGCTTCTTTATTGTTTGGATTAATTTTATTCAATTCAACTACTTTTTCTCAACAGTTTGGCGGCAAAATTCCTTATCTTGCTATTTTAGTCTTTTATGGAATGACAATATTGTGGATCCACGGAATAGGTTTTGAAATTAAATCTAAAATTTGGAAAATAGTATTTCTTCCTTTAACTGGTTATGTAATTGTACTCAGTGCAATTGTTTTAATACTGGTTAAGTAAAAAATAAAAACTTGCACAATTATTGATGCAGCACTAGAATAGCAACTATCATCACGCCTAAATTTTAGGCGTTTTCTTTCTTTTTTGGAAATAACAATATAATGAATTTTCCTATACGAGTATATTATGAAGATACTGATGCTGGCGGAGTAGTTTATCACGCTAACTATCTCCATTTTTTTGAACGAGCAAGAACAGAATTTTTGCGTCAAAATGGATTTTCACAACAGCAACTTTTAACACAGTCCCTTGCTTTTGTTGTAAAGAAAATGGATATAGATTATAAAAGTGCCGCCCGCTTAGACGATTTGTTAAACGTGGAAACAGAAGTAATTGAACTTGGTAAAGCAAAAATTGTCTTTTCACAGAGTATATGGAAAGAAGATCGTTGTTTAAACAAAGCGATAGTTGTTATTGCTTGTGTTAATTTAAACCAAATGAAACCCGTGGCGATTCCTGAAGAAATTCGCCAAATTTTAAAAAAATAATCTTGGAGTTGTCGTAAATGTCAATGGATTTTAATTTTATTTCACTTTTTTTAGAAGCCAGTATTGTTGTAAAAGTGGTCATTGTGATTTTGATGCTATTCTCAGTAGTATCTTGGGCAGTTATTTTTAGTCGTAGTCACCTTCTAAGTAAAGCAAGAAAGTATTCTATTGCTTTTGAAAACCGCTTTTGGTCAGGTGAGGATCTAACTCGATTACACGAAGGACTTGATAATCGTCGAGATTCACTCAATGGAACTGAGCAAATTTTTTATGTTGGATTTAAAGAATTTACCCGTTTACAGCAAGCGAATGCAGATTCCCCTGAATCAATTATTCAAGGTACTAGTCGAGCAATGAATTTAGCTCTTAACCGTGAATTAGAAAAATTAGAAAGCTATATCCCTTTTTTAGGTACAGTAGGTTCCGTGAGTCCTTATATTGGATTATTTGGCACTGTTTGGGGAATTATGCACTCCTTTATGGGATTAAGTGCGGTTAAACAAGCAACATTACAATCTGTGGCACCAGGTATCGCAGAAGCATTGATTGCAACTGCCATCGGTTTGTTTGCGGCTATTCCAGCAGTAATGGCTTATAACCGCTTGAATGTAAAATTAAATAAATTGGAACAAAGTTACATCAATTTTATTGATGAATTTACTACTATTTTACATCGCCAAGTTTTTACTAAGAAATAGAATTCAAGCGGTATGATATACACAAAAATTTGCAAATTTTTGATATAAAGTTACCGCTATTAGTTTATATATTTGAGGAAGATATGTCTTACCGTCGTCGTCATCGTAATAATGTTAAATCTGAGATCAATATTGTTCCATTTTTAGATGTGTTACTTGTATTACTATTAATTTTTATGGCAACTGCTCCTGTTATCAGTCAGAGTGTGGAAGTTGAATTGCCTACGGATAAATATAGTCAATCAGTAACTAACGAAAATAAAAAACCTGTTATTTTACAAGTAGAAGGTGTGGGCTTATATAAGTTAAAAATTGAGGGTGATTTTATTGATGTTGATAATGAACAATTATTGACAGAACAAAGTGTGATTGCATTTTCAGCACAAGCTTTTCAAAAAGATAATAAAACACTATTTTTGGTAGCTGGAGAGAAAAATGTACCCTATGAAGAAATTATAAAGGGTATTGCTTTATTAAAGGATGCGGGTATAAAAACCGTAGGCTTAATGACTTCGAGTAAATAATAAGCAGGAACGAAGAAGTGAGAGATCAACGTAGTAAATTAGGTATTGCAATAATTGTATCAGTGATATTTCATATCGCCTTGATTGGACTATTCTTTTTTGCTTCTAAGTCCACTAAAATTTTACCTTCAGAAGGTGGAAGTGGTGGAGATAGTGATGTATTAAATGCAGTAATGGTGGATACTCAACAGGTTACAGAAGAATATAAAAAACTAGAACAAGCTAAACAAGAACATCTTGCGGAACAAAAGAAATTAGAAGAGCAGAAAAGACTGGAACAAGAACATCTTGCGGAACAAAAGAAATTAGAAGAGCAGAAAAAACTGGAACAAGAACGTCTTGCGGAACAAAATAAATTAGAAGAGCAGAAAAGACTGGCACAAGAACGTCTTGCGGAACAAAAGAAATTAGAAGAGCAGAAAAGACTGGAACAAGAACGTCTTGCGGAACAAAAGAAATTAGAAGAGCAGAAAAGACTTGAGCAAGAGCGTCTTGCGGAACAAAAGAAATTAGAAGAGCAGAAAAGACTTGAGCAAGAGCGTCTTGCGGAACAAAAGAAATTAGAAGAGCAGAAAAGACTGGAACAAGAACGTCTTGCAGAACAAAAGAAATTAGAAGAGCAGAAAAGACTGGAACAAGAACGTCTTGCAGAACAAAAGAAATTAGAAGAGCAGAAAAGACTGGAACAAGAACGTCTTGCGGAACAAAAGAAATTAGAAGAGCAGAAAAGACTTGAGCAAGTGCGTCTTGCGGAACAAAAGAAATTAGAAGAACAGAAAAAACTGGAACAAGAACGTCTTGCGAAACAAAAGAAATTAGAAGAGCAAAAAAGACGTGCTGAAAAAAAACGTAAAGAAAAGCAAAGACGACTAGCAGAACAAAAGCGTTTAGAAGAAAAAAGAAAGGCAGAAGAAGAGAAACGCAAAGCTGAACAACGGAAAAAAAATAAAGCATTAAATGATTTTTTAAGTGGTGGAAGAATAGAGAAAAAAGGTTCTGAAGGCATTGGTGGTAAGAAGGGAATAGGAAAAGGTTCTATCTCTGGGGCTAGATATGGGCAAAGAATTAAGCGTTTAATTCAATCCCGTTATAGAACTGAACCCAATTTTGCATCAAAGCAGTGCAGTGTTAAGATTTATTTAGAGCGTGATGGTCGCATTAATAAACATCAAGTATTAAATGGAGATACTGAAGTATGTGAAGCGGCGGTTAGAACAATTCGTGCAATACGAAAAATGCCAAAACCCCCATCAGATGAAGTGTATCAGCTGTATCAATCACCTATTTTAGACTTTAGTTTAAAAGTAGAATAATTAATTAAGAGGTTTGTAGATGAAATTTATGTTTCGTTTCAAAGGCATTATAACAATTTTTTGCCTATTATTTTCAAATAATATAATGGCAGATGACGACGTTCGTATTGCCATTGACGAGGGAGTCGAAATGGCACAACCCATCGCGGTTATCCCTTTTAAGGTTACAGAGAATGTACCTGAAGATGTTGCTCAAATTATTTCAGATGATTTACGTAATAGTGGTAAATTTACACCATTGTCACGAGCAAGAATGCCATCAAATCCTACGTCGTCTTTTGAAGTGAATGCTGAGCAGTGGGCAGATCTTGGTTTGGATAATATTGTAATAGGGCAAATTGTTACATCTGGAAGTGGTTATAATGTTGCTTACCAACTTATTGATACCTTAGGTGTTTCTGGTATGGTAGGAAATGTGATTGCACAAGGATCTTTTAATGTTCCTAAAACACAACTTCGTCTTGCAGCACATACTCTTAGTGATGAAATTTTTGAAAAATTGACTCAAATAAAGGGGGCATTTAGAACCAAAATTGCTTATGTAGTGCAAAAAGGTGTTGGTGCTTACCAGTTACGAGTGGCAGATTACGATGGGCATAACGCATTTACTGTTGTAAATAGCCGAGAACCATTAATGTCTCCAACGTGGTCACCTGATGGTAATGCACTTGCTTATGTAACTTTTGAAAATCGTAAATCGTTATTAGTGTTACATAATTTAAATAGTAAAAAGCGTAGTATCTTAGCTGCCTACAAAGGGCATAATGGAGCCCCTGCATTCTCACCAGATGGTTCAAAAATTGCGTTTGCTTCTAATCGAGATGGTGTATTAAATATTTATGTAAAAAATATTCATAATAGCCACGCTGTACAATTAACTCATAATGCAGGTAATAATACCGAGCCAAGTTGGTCACCAGATAGTAACTCAATTGTATTCACTTCAGATCGTTCAGGTACACCACAGGTGTATCAAATGGATGTATTTGGAGGTAATGTTTCCGTGATTGGAGGGAGTGGAAGTTATAATGCGAAAATATCGTCGGATGGGAAGTATTTAATTATGATCTCTGGTGATAAAATTATGAAAAAAGATTTAATCACTGGGAATACTGAAATATTAAGTTCCACATTTTTAGATGAAACACCAAGCATTTCACCAAATGGAACAATGATCATTTACAGCTCTACCAAAGGGATGAACAAAGTGCTACAATTAGTTTCAGCAGATGGTCGTTTTAAAGCGAGCCTGCCAGGAGTGGGGGGGCAATATAAGTTTCCTGCTTGGTCTCCGTATTTAACTAAATAATAATTTTGAGGAGAAATCTCAATGAAAAAAATTGCTAAAATTTTAATGATCGCAACACCTGTTTTTGTATTAGCAGCTTGTTCTAGCTCTAATTCTACAAAAGTAGATACTACAGCAGTGTATGGTGGTATGACAGCTCAAGAGCTTCAACAACGTTATAATACTGTTTATTTTGGTTTTGATAGCTATCAAGTTGAAGGTGAATATCAATCTATTCTTGATGGACATTCAGCATTCTTAAATGCAAATAGAAATACAAGAGTTGCAATTGAAGGGCATGCTGATGAGCGTGGCACACCAGAGTATAATATTGCTTTGGGTCAACGTCGAGCAGATGCAGTACAAAACTATTTAACTGCAAGAGGTGTGAGCTCTTCTCAACTTTCAACTGTTTCTTATGGTGAAGAAAAACCTGCAGTATTAGGTCATTCGGAAGCAGATTATGCTAAAAATCGTCGTGCAGTGCTTGCATACTAATTTTTAGTAAAGTTATTAATTCCAAAGCCCTGATGCTCTTAATATCAGGGTTTTTTAGTAAGGTAAGTTATGAATTATTTATCTATTGCAAATGAAACCCTTTCTCTTTATATTCAAGCGATTACACGATTAAATGCAAATATTGAACCAACGTTTGCTAAAGCCGTCGAAATGATCTTAAATTGTGAAGGGCGTTTGGTGGTTGGTGGAATTGGTAAATCAGGTTTAGTGGGAAAAAAAATGGTGGCAACCTTTGCTTCAACAGGCACCCCTAGTTTTTTCTTACATCCAACCGAAGCGTTCCACGGTGATTTAGGAATGTTAAAACCCATTGATATCGTTATTTTAATTTCCAATAGTGGTGAAACCGATGATGTAAATAAACTGATCCCAAGTTTAAAAGGATTTGGAAATAAAATTATTGCAGTGACAGGAAACTTAAATTCAACCTTAGCGAAACATTCTGATTTGGTACTTGATATTAGTATAGATAAAGAAGCCTGCCCCAATAATTTAGCACCTACTACCTCTACCTTAGTTACAATGGCATTAGGCGATGCCTTAGCAATTGCACTTATTCGTGCAAGAGATTTCAAAGCAGAAGATTTCGCACGTTTCCATCCTGGTGGTAGCTTAGGACGTAAATTACTTTGTCGAGTAAAAGATGTGATGCAAACTAAGTTACCTCTTGCCAATATTCAAACCACTTTTGCGGATTGTTTATCCATTATGAATGAAGGGCGAATGGGGGTGGCAATTGTAATGCAAGATGAAAAATTACAAGGTATTATCACTGATGGTGATGTGCGCCGAGCTTTAGCTAAATATGGTGCTGACAGTTTGTTGAAAACAGCAGGTGATTTAATGACTTGTTCGCCAAAAGTCATTTTGGAAACAGAGTTTTTAGCGAAAGCTGAAACCTATATGAAACAGCATAAAATCCACTCTTTAATCGCAGTAAATAAAGAGGGGAAAGTTTCAGGGTTATTGGAGTTTTCTAGTTAGGTTTTTATATTTGTTAATAACAGATAACTAACCTCAAAAGTTAAATTCAACTTTTGGGGATAGTTTTTTTTTGCAAATTTATCCTGTGAAGTGACCGCTTACTTATTCTAGTATTAGATAAGAATTCAGTAATAAGTTGGGATAATCAATAAAGTTAATCATCTAATTTTACTAAATCACAGATTGAAAATCTTGGTTCATATCAAATGCAGGTTTTTGAGATTGCGAGTGGCTAATTAGTTTGGCAGGAACACCTGCAACAGTCGTGTTTTCTGACACTGCTCGTAATACCACAGAATTTGCACCAATTTTAGCATATTTGCCAATTTCAATATTACCTAAGATTTTTGCTCCTGCACCAATCATCACGCCTTTTCGTATTTTAGGATGACGATCACCTGTTTCTTTGCCCGTTCCCCCAAGTGTCACGCCTTGTAAAATGGATACATCATTTTCAATCACAGATGTCTCACCAACGACAATGCCTGTGGCATGATCAAGCATTATGCCACAACCAATTTTAGCAGCGGGGTGAATATCCACATCAAAAGCGACAGAAATTTCATTTTGTAAATAAATCGCTAAGGTGTAGCGACCCTGTTGCCATAAATAATGAGTCACACGATAGCTTTGTAAGGCGTGAAAGCCTTTTAAATAAAGTAATGGCGTGCTTAATAATTCAACAGCTGGATCACGTGTTTTTACGGCTAATAAATCCTGTGCGGCACTATCAATGATTTGCGGATCGACTTGATAGGCCTCTTCAATAATCTCTTTTAATGCAATAGCAGGCATAATCGCATTGGCTAATTTATTGGCTAGAATATAGCTCAACGCATCGCCTAAATGATTATGTTTTAAAATCGTAGAATGAAAAAAACTTGCTAGCATTGGCTCTTGTTCAGCAAGAGATTTCACTTCTTGATGAATATCATTCCATAATTGTTCTGGTTGTTGTGTCATTATTTGTTCGTCCTCATTATTCAACTTTTCGTTCACGCCCTAATAATGACGAAACCCCTTTTCGGATATGAGCTTTAGTATCTTGCCCACGAAATAACATCTGATAAAGTTGCTCTACAATTGGCATTTCAATATTGTGTTTTTGTGCTAATAAATAGGCTTCTCTAGTATTATAGTATCCTTCAACCACTTGTCCTATTTCATTCATTGCTTCATCAACACTTTTACCTTGTCCAACCATTAATCCAAAACGACGATTACGAGACTGATTATCGGTACAAGTAAGCATTAAATCACCAATTCCTGCCATTCCCATTAGACTGGTTGGATTGCCTCCTAACGCTACACATAATTGACTAATTTCTGCAATTCCTCGTGTAATTAATGCTGTTCTTGCATTAGCACCAAATCCTAAGCCATCAGAAAGCCCTGCTCCAATAGCAATGACATTTTTAATGGCTCCTCCTAGTTGTACGGCAACCATATCACTATTAAGATAAACACGGAAAGCTTTTGAGCAGTGAATACGTTGTTGCATTTCTTCTGCAAATTGGATATCCGTTGAAGCAAGGGAAATAGCGGTTGGTAAGCCTGCGGCTAATTCTTTTGCAAAAGTTGGACCAGAAAGTACCGCTAGTGCGTGATCTTCACCTAAAACTTCATTTACGACACAATGCAATAATCGCCCGGTATTATGTTCTAAACCTTTAGTTGCCCACATAATACGATGATCATCTTGAATAAAGGGCTTAATTTTTAAGAGCACATCATTAAATACGTGACTGGGTACAACAATCAAAATATCTTTTACGTTACTTAATACTTTTTCCAAATCACTCTCTAAAATTAAACTTTCAGGAAAAGCAACATCGGGTAAAAATTCTTGATTTTTTCTCTCTTGTTGCATTTTTTGTATTTTATGTGGTGAATGTCCCCATAAATAGGACTTTTCACCTTGTTGAGAAAGTGCAATAGCTAATGATGTGCCATAAGAACCTGCCCCTAATACCGCAATCGGTGCAGAATAAAGTGATTTTTTCATTATAATATTCCTACTTGACCCATTTATCTTCATCTTGTTTACGCTCAAAATCAGCCTCAAATGTCTCTGATTGTGAAAAGCTTTGTGAATATTGGGTATTAAATTTTACTCGTGTTGAAAAATAGTTTAACAGATAAGTGGTAATTATAGTTCTAGTAAAAGGTAAAAGTAATAAAATCGCTAAAATATCACTTAAAAATCCCGGAATAACTAATAAAATCCCTGCAATGGCATATTGCACTGAAGAAATTACGGCATCTTGGGGGATTTGTCCTTGTGCTAATTGTTGGCGGATAGAAAAGAGTGTCGCAAGCCCACGCAAGCGGATTAACCATAAGCCAGCGGCTGAAATAAAAATCATCAATAAAATTAAAAATAACACACTCGTATTTGAACCAATTGCGACTAATAATGAAATTTCACAATAGATATATAAAAAGAAAATTAAAAAGAAACGCATTGCAAACATAGGTAATCCTTATTTGATAAAGTAATCTGATTACATAGATAGTGTCATAATATCATTTTTCAAGGGAAATGATTTTTATAAAATATTTAATATAACCGAACGGAAATACCTATTTGTGAAATTTATCACAAAATTACGATCCATTTTTCAGTAGATTGCTGTATTATATACATACTATAATATAGTATATTCACATTCACAGGAGAATTTAAGAATGAGTCAATTAGACAATTTAAGAGAGATGACCGTTGTAGTAGCGGATACAGGCGACATTGAAGCAATTAAAATGTATCAACCAGAAGATGCAACTACAAACCCATCGTTAATTTTAAGTGCATCAGCATTACCACAATATGCACCACTTATTGATGATGCAGTGGCTTACGCAAAAGCACAAAGCGATGATAAAGCACAACAACTGATTGATGCAGAAGATAAATTGGCAGTAAATATCGGTTTAGAAATCTTAAAAGTAGTAAAAGGACGTATTTCAACAGAAGTGGACGCTCGTCTTTCTTACGATACTCAAAAAACTATTGAAAAAGCACGCAAACTTATCCGTTTATACAACGAAGCAGGCATCAGCAATGACCGTATCTTAATCAAAGTTGCTTCAACTTGGCAAGGTATCAAAGCAGCAGAAGTGTTAGAAAAAGAAGGGATTAACTGTAACTTAACGTTATTATTCTCACAAGCACAAGCTCGTGCGTGTGCGGAAGCAGGTGCATACTTAATCTCGCCTTTCGTTGGACGTATCTTAGACTGGTACAAAGCAAATTCAGACCAAAAAGAATATACACCAGCAGAAGATCCAGGTGTAGTTTCTGTTACTTCAATTTACAACTATTACAAAGAACACGGCTATAACACTGTTGTTATGGGTGCAAGTTTCCGTAATATTGGCGAAATCACTGAATTAGCAGGTTGTGATCGTTTAACTATCGCACCAGGCTTATTAAAAGAATTAAGTGAAGCAAATGCACAGTTACCTCGTAAATTAGAATACAAAGGCGAAATCAAAGCTCGTCCAACGCCAATGACAGAAGCAGAGTTCTACTGGGAGCATAACCAAGATCCAATGGCAGTTGAAAAATTGGCAGAAGGTATCCGTAAATTTGCCGTAGATACTGAAAAATTAGAAGCGATGTTAATTGAAAAATTATAATTTTTACTTCTTTTGATAAAAAAATGCGAGCATAATTGTTCGCATTTTTTATAAAAAGCGTATAATACGTAACCTAATAAAGATGTTTAAACATTCTTTTTATCAACGCACAATAATACGGTTAATTTTATTTGAGTATCTTTTACTAAGGAGTAAAAATGGGCATTTTAGATTCTTTAAAAAATCTTTGTTGTTGTTCAAAAAAAGCAACAGATGAAAATAATTATTCGGCATTATCTTTAGATGAGAAAGCATCAAAATTTATTGATGCGGTAGGTGGAAAAGCGAATATTGAGAATATTGAGTTTTGTATTACTCGATTACGTTTAACCTTAAATGACAGAAGTTTAGTTAATAAAGAAGAATTAACTAAATTAGGTTCTAAAGGTAATGTAAAAGTAGGTGATAAAGGTTTGCAAATTATCATCGGCTCAAAAGCTGAAGAAATTGCAAATCTTATGCAAAGTAAAATTTAATTTGATCTTCTCTCCTTCTATTTATTAAGCCTTCAATAACGTGAAGGCTTATTTTTTATGTGTGTAATCTCTTGCTATAAAGCAAAAATTACAGGATAATCCACCGCTTTACATTTCCTCCTATGTGAGGAAATACTGACTTGTTATCAGAAGAGAATGACTTATGTTAAATATAAATAGAAAACCAGAATTATTATCGCCAGCAGGCAACTTAAAAAATATGCGTTATGCCTTTGCTTATGGAGCAGATGCGGTGTATGCAGGACAACCTCGTTATAGCTTACGAGTAAGAAATAATGATTTTAACCATACAAACCTACAAATAGGAATCGATGAAGCACATTCATTAGGCAAAAAATTCTATGTAGTAGTGAATATCGCCCCACACAATTCAAAATTAAAAACCTTTATTCGTGATTTAAAAAAAGTGGTGGATATGAAACCTGATGCGTTAATTATGTCTGATCCAGGTTTAATTATGATGGTGCGTGAAAATTTTCCTGAAATGGATGTCCATCTATCAGTACAAGCAAATGCCGTAAACTGGGCGACCGTTAAATTTTGGAAACAAATGGGCTTAACTCGCGTGATCCTCTCTCGTGAATTATCTCTTGATGAAATTGCAGAAATTCGTCAGGAAGTACCAGAAATGGAGCTAGAAATTTTTGTACACGGTGCGTTGTGTATGGCATATTCTGGGCGTTGTTTACTTTCTGGTTATATTAATAAGCGTGACCCAAATCAAGGTACTTGTACTAATGCTTGCCGTTGGGAGTATTCCGTAGAAGAAGGTAAGGAAGATGAAGTTGGCACGATTATTTCTGCTAAAGAAGAACGCAAAGAAGAACAAATTGAAATTAAAAATGTGGCACCAACCTTAGGTGAGGGGAGTACCACGGACAGTGTTTATTTACTTTCTGAAAAAGGCAGACCTGATGAGCAAATGAGTGCGTTTGAAGATGAACACGGCACTTATATTATGAACTCAAAAGATCTACGAGCCATTCAACACGTTGAGCAATTAACCCAAATGGGCGTACATTCTCTTAAAATTGAAGGGCGTACCAAGTCGTTTTATTATTGTGCAAGAACGGCTCAACTATATCGCAAAGCCATTGATGATGCTGCAGAAGGAAAACCTTTTGATGAAAGTTTAATGACCACCCTTGAAAGTTTGGCTCATCGTGGCTATACGGAAGGTTTTCTACGTCGTCATACTCACGACGAATATCAAAATTATGATTACGGCTATTCCATTTCAGATCGTCAGCAATTTGTGGGAGAATTTACTGGTAAACGCAATGAGCAAGGAATGGCAGAAGTGGCGGTTAAGAATAAATTTTTATTAGGGGATAGTGTGGAATTAATGACTCCTAGCGGTAACATTAGCTTTAAAATTTGCAAAATAGTAAACCGCAAAAATCAAGAAGTGGATGCGGGTAAAGGTGATGGACACTTTGTCTTTTTAGACGTACCACAAGATATTGATTTAAATTATGCGTTGTTAATGCGTAATTTAGAAGGAACCAATACGCGTAATCCTCATAAAAGTTAATTCTTGATGGCAGTAAAAAACTAAGCGGTGATATTCTTTTAAGAAAAAGTAAATTTACCTAATAATATAGCGGGCAAATAATAAATTTGCTCGCTTTTTTGTTTCAAATTTTTGTAAAAGTGCTAATATTTAGCATATTTTTAAGCATTCCGCATAACCAAAAAAGGATAATATGAAAACAAAAAAACTTGCCTTTATCGGGGCTGGCAATATGGCATTCGCAGTAATAAATGGTTTGATTAAAAAAAACTATCCTACTAATCAAATTATTGCCTGTAATAAGAGTAATCAGGCAAGACGGACAGAATTAGCAGAATTAGGTGTGACCGTTAATTTAACAAATTGTGAAGCAGTGCAGCAAGCGGATGTTGTGATTTTGGCAGTGAAACCTCAAATGATGCGTGATGTTTGTGGTGAGTTTTCAGACTTAAATTTGAATGATAAATGGATCATTTCTGTTGCTGCTGGGATTTCAGTTGAGTGTTTAGAAAAACTATTACCTTCGGCTCAAAATATTATTCGCACAATGCCAAATACTCCTGCACTAATTGGTGAGGGTGTCACGGGATTATTTGCAAAATATTCAACAAATCGTACCGCTTGTGATTTTACTGAGAGCTTAATGAATGCGGTTGGAAAGTGTTACTGGGTGGAAAAAGAAGAGAAACTTAATCAAATTATTGCTATTACAGGATCTAGCCCTGCTTATTTTTTCCGCTTTATGGAAGCAATGCAGCAATCAGCGATTAAAATGGGATTTAGTGAGCAAGATGCTCGTCATTTAGTACAATCAGTAGCACTTGGTTCTGCGAAATTAGTCGCGAGTAATCCTGATATTCCACTTTCTCAATTAAGGGAAAATGTCACGTCTAAAGGGGGAACAACGGCAGAGGCTTTAGCTATTTTTGAACAATATAATTTATCACAAATCGTTGATGAGGCAATGGTTGCTGCAATTCAACGAGCAGAAGAGATGGAAAAGTCATTATGATAAAACTTTCTCCCTTTCAATGGACATCATTTAACTTTTTTGGCTATTTTTGTGCTTATGGTGTCTTAATGCCATTTTTACCTATTTGGTTGGAAACAAATGGTTATTCAAGTGAAACAATTGGACTTCTACTTGCGTCAGGTTATCTTTTTCGTTTTTTAGGTAGTATTTTAACACCTCAAATTGTCACACAGCCTACTCAGTTATTAAATGTATCTCGGTTACTTTCAGTGATAACCCTGATTAGTAGTGTAATGATGGCGTATTTTGTGGGATCTTTTTGGCTATTAGTTCCTATTTTTGCCTTATTCCATATAGTAAATGGTGGTGCAATGACCATTGGTGATGCGATAGCGTCTACGTGGCAAAAGCAAGTAGGCATTGATTATGGTAAAACTCGTTTATTTGGCTCAATGGCATTTGTGGTCGGTTCATTGACAACAGGTTATATGGTGGGTTGGTTTGGTGAGCAGATGATTATTTGGTTAATGATTGCCTTCCTAATTTTGCTTACAAGCGGTCAGATGTTAGGTACAAATTGCAATTTGGTAAATTCTGAGCAGAAACAGACCGCTTCTAAAGTAACTTATTGTTCTTTATTGAAAGATAACATCATTTTACGAATGCTGATTGCAGTTTCTCTTATTCAAGCGGCTCACGCTGCTTATTACACTTATAGTACCATTTATTGGACATCACAAGGAATTTCACCACAAACGGTAAGTTTGTTATGGGGCTTATCTGTTATGGCAGAAATAGGTGTGTTTTTTATTTCAGGAAAAGTGTTTAGTAGTAAAAAGATTCATCATTTGATTATTATTGCGACGACTTTAGCAATAACCCGTTGGGTATTATATGCTTTCACAACCAATGTATTATTTTTAGGATTAGGGCAAATGCTACACGCCTTTACCTTTGGTTTAACTCATTTTGCAATGATACGTTATATAGCAATGCAACCCACTGAAACTATTCCCAAACTGCAAGGGCTATATTTCGGTTTAAGTTTTAGTGGAATGACGGCATTATTCACTTTTTTTGCAAGTATAACCTATAATTATTCTCCAAGTTTTAGCTTTATTTTAATGGCAATACTGGTTGCACCTGCAATTTTGATTGTGCCGAAAAAGAGTATTGAATAATATAATAATATTTATTATATTCTCTCGTTTTTTCTAGTCAAAAAACTATTTTTACTGTAAACTGTCATCCCGTCCTGATGGTTTATAGTAATGTACTTTATGGCCATTCTGAAAGTAGAAATTCCAAACAAAAATTAACAAAACAAATTAAAAAGGCAAATAAAATGACAACAAATTATATTTTTGTAACGGGCGGTGTTGTATCTTCTTTAGGTAAAGGGATTGCAGCGGCCTCTCTTGCATCTATTCTTGAAGCCCGTGGTTTAAATGTCACCATTATGAAATTAGACCCTTATATAAACGTTGACCCAGGTACGATGAGTCCTACTCAACACGGTGAAGTTTTTGTTACCAAAGATGGAGCAGAAACAGATTTAGACTTAGGGCATTATGAACGTTTTATTCGTAATAAAATGACTCAAGCTAATAATTTCACCAGTGGACGTATTTATTCTGACGTGCTACGCAAAGAGCGTCGTGGTGATTACTTAGGGGCAACGATTCAGGTTATTCCACATATTACTAATGAAATTAAGGCACGTGTTGTTGCTGGTGGAAAAGGTTATGATGTCGTCATTGTTGAAGTGGGGGGAACAGTAGGAGATATTGAGTCTCTTCCATTCTTAGAAGCATTACGTCAGCTTGCTGTGGATGTTGGGCGTGAAAATACCTTATTTATGCACTTAACTTTAGTGCCTTATATTCCAACAGCAGGTGAAATAAAAACTAAACCAACACAACACTCAGTAAAAGAGATGCTTTCTATTGGTATCCAACCAGATGTACTGATTTGTCGTTCAGATAGAGCCATTCCATCAAACGAAAAATCAAAAATTGCACTGTTTTGTAATGTGCCTGAAAAAGCGGTTATTTCATTAAAAGATGTCAATTCTATCTATCAAATTCCTGCATTGTTAAAATCACAAGGTTTAGATCAATTTGTGTGTGATCGTTTTAAATTTAACTGTCCTGAAGCGGATTTATCTGAATGGGAGCAAGTACTTTACCAACAATCAAACCCAACAGGGGAAGTCACCATTGGTATGGTAGGAAAATATGTTGAATTACCTGATGCCTATAAATCTGTGAATGAAGCGTTAAAACACGGTGGTTTGAAAAATCATTTAACCGTTAATATTAAATATATTGACTCACAAGATGTTGAAAGTAAAGGTACAGGCGTTTTAACTGGTTTAGATGCGATTTTAGTTCCTGGAGGCTTTGGTTATCGTGGTATTGAAGGCAAAATTCTAACCGCACAATATGCCCGTGAAAATAAAATTCCTTACTTAGGTATTTGTTTAGGGATGCAGGTTGCATTAATTGAATATGCTCGTAATGTGGCAGGCTTAACGCAAGCAAGTTCAAGTGAATTTGATAAGGACTGTCCACAGCCAGTGATAGGTTTAATTACTGAATGGCAAGATGCAGATGGCAGCGTAGAGAAACGTACGGATAATTCTGACTTAGGCGGAACAATGCGTTTAGGTGAACAAGCGTGTCATTTAGTGGAAGGAAGTTTAGCTCGTGAGCTTTATGGTACTGAAACCATTTTTGAACGTCATCGTCATCGTTATGAAGTAAATAACAACTTACTTCCGCAGATTGAAAAAGCGGGCTTAAAAGTAACAGGCTTATCAGCAGATCATAAATTAGTGGAAATTATTGAAGTACCAAACCACCCTTGGTTTATTGCTGCTCAATTTCACCCAGAATTTACTTCCACTCCTCGTGATGGTCACCCTCTTTTTGCAGGTTTTATTAAAGCTGCGATAGAGTATCAAAAAAGAGCAATAAAGTAATTCCCACCCCCTCCTAACCTTCCCCCGCAAGCGGAGGGAGGGATTTTTTGTGATGAGCTTTTTCAATTCCCTCCTCCGCTCGCGGGGGAGGGCTAGGGAGGGGGTTATTCATACCTTAACGCAGCCGCTGGCTCAATCCTTGAAGCTTGATAAGCAGGATAAAGCGTGCAAAGTAACGACAGTAAAATTGATGTGACTATTATAATTGCGACCTGTGGGATAGAAATTTCAGAAGGTAACGCAATGCCTACAGGGTTAATTAAACGAATTAAATCACTTAAGTAAAGCGTGGCTAAAAGACCAAATATTCCCCCCAATATTGCCCCCATTACACCAACAATAGAACCTTGCCACATAAATAATTGCATTACTTGTGATTTAGTTAATCCTTGCGTTTGGAGAATGGCAATTTCCCCTTGTTTATCCACAACCATCAAACTGAGTGAGGTAATAATATTAGAAATGGCAACCACAATAATTAAGCTGACTAACAGCCCCATCATATTTTTTTCCATTTTAACTGCTTGAAAAAATTCACCTTTTTGTTCTCGCCAATCATTGATTTTCCATTTGGAATGGTCAAAATAATGAGTTAAATCCGATACTTGAAAAGGATCATTTAAAAATAAACGATACCCTTGAACTTTATCTGGTTGAATATGGAGTAAACGCCCTACATCACTTAAATTAGCAAAGAGCGTATTATTTTCATTCTGACTAAAATAAATACCTGAAACAGTAAATAAGCGTTGTATAGGTACTCTACCAAAAGGTGTGTAACGACTATTTTCAGTAATCATTAAACGAATTTTATCTCCCTCTTTAATATTTAATTGATTAGCTAAAGAATAGCTGACAATAACATTAAATGACGAAGTGGGAAGAAGTGATGAAATGTTTAAATACTCAATAGCGGGATCATCGGTGTTATTTTCCACACCAATCAACTCGCCTGCATTAATACCGTTTTTACTTTGAATAACAACATTTGTACGGTTGATCGGTACACTTTTTGCAATAAATGAAGGAAATGTAACCGCTTGTTTTTTTTCTAAATGTCCCTCAATGGGTGAAATAATAGCGTGAGGGAGATCAGAAAGTAAATTCTGCTTTTGCATATTTTCTAATCCATTCATCACAGAAAGTACAATAATCAACGCCATTACACCAAGAATAATCCCTAAACTCGCCAGATTAGTGACTAATCGACCAAAACGGTCAGCACTTTTTGATCGCCAATAACGAAGTGCAATAAAGAGGGTTGTATTCAAATTCATTATTTACCAAATTTAGGAATTAAAACAAGGTACAAATGATATGCTTTTGAGGGCTTTTTGTGAAGTGTTTATTTTTGATATTACAGATCTTTAAAAAAATAATATTATCTATTATTATTCTAGTAATCAGTGATAGGAGGAGAGTGAAATGAATAATGTATTAGTCCGTATTTATAAAGAACAACATTTACCAACAGATTTAATTCCCCTAGGAATAGGGAAAGATAAAAGTAATATCTACTTTTTTCAATCGGCATTAGGCTGTGACTTTTTTATGGAAAACCAAATTAAAAAATGGTGGTTAGTGTTTTTTGAAGGCAGTAAAGACCAGCAAATATTTAGTGTTGAATTTACTGATTTACCATCACTAGCAGGTCTTCCTGAAAATCAGTGGAAAAGAAGATATCAAGAAGTCATTAAAAATGAGCGAGATAGGGCGGAAATTACTCGTTTAGCTTTTATTTACTCTCATTCACCTCAAGAAGATACGATTGCAACCGCTTGTGCATCTTTAGGTATTCGTATGAGCAGAGCAATTAAGAGTAGTGATTATCAACATAACCCCTCACATAGTGAACATATCGATGGTAAGGGATTATCATTTATTACTTGTCTTGAGGGGCAGCAAGATCAATTTGAACGACGTATTCTGTTAATGGCATTGGGTTATGCTTACTTAAATGTAATGGAAGATTTAAGTAATCAACTTGCAGAAGAAACACATCAAATTACTAAGACAAATTATGATATAAAAAAATTAACGGAATTATATATACAAGCAACAGAATTTAACGCTCGTTTTTTCTTTTTCCTTCCAGTGAAACATAAAAATACCAGTTTGGTAGAAACGTGGAAAAATATTAATAAAACACTGGATATTGATAGCATAAACAAAGAGTTACTTCAAAAAATTGAAAATATTCATCACATTTTAGACTGGCAAAAAAATCAAAAAGATCAAATTGCTAAAGAACAAAAACAAAAAATAGATGATAAGTTTAATTATAAAATTGCGATTATTGGGATAATCTTAGCCTTTTTTGGGGTACTTGAGTTTGTTTTGGAGGCATACAGTACTTTCGGAGGGTCGTAATTTAAGAAGGCGGTGCAGGTCTTTCCCTTAATAGCATTTGAGTTGTAGCTATGTTCAATAATACATTCATCTCACAAGTGTTTTAATTCAGCCTGTGAGAGTGGTCTTAATTTTTGAACTTCAGTTTTTAAGCGGTTTATTTCATTGAGTAGTTTCATAATAGTAAGATATTTAAAGTTACTGTATATATTATCAGTGATTTTTATTTAGACTGCAAATTGAAAATAAAAGAGAATGAAAGAATATAAAAGAATGTATATTGTTATGGTATACGGTTGTTGTGTGATAGTGGCGGGGTATATGTGATATATATACCCCTTATTTTATAAATTAGACTTGTTGTGTATATGATGGGCTTTGTGCTTGGTAAATGTTTGGTGGGATAATTTGAGTTAAACTCTCTTGAAACTTCACATCATTTTCTAATTCCCACAAGTCGCTTTTAGTTTGAATAGAAATCCAAAAATCAGGGCTAGTATTAAATGCTTTTGATAATCTTAATGCCATCTCTAAAGATAATCGAGCCTTGCCATTCACTAATGCTCCTGCTGTGTTACGATGAATATTTAAAATCTTTGCGAGGTCGCTAATTTTAAGGTTTAACGGCTCTAAGTATTCATAAAATAATATCTCGCCTACGCTTGTTGGCTTTCTTGTTGCTCTCATTGTTTACCCCTTAAATTTTGTATGAATGGTCATCTAAAAATAGATCATTAATTTGATTATTCTCATAATGAAACACTAGCCTATACTGTTTATTCACTCTAATAGAGTAATAATTTTTCTGTTTAGGCTCTAGCTTCTCAAAGTTATTGCTTGGTGGACTAATTAAATCCCTTTCATCTTTGGCATTATCCAAAATATCTAATTTTCTAAGCAATACCTTTTCTAGGTTAGTGGGTATCTTTTTATGTTTTGTTCCATATTGAAAAAACTCAAAGAGCCACTTATCCTTAAAAGTTGTGTTTGTTAAATTTTGAATTATATCCACTGATGAACCCAACCCTTAAATATTTTTTAAGATAGTATATCTTGCAACGTAGCACTGTGCAATGGTTCAAATAAACTTATTTTATTATGTAACTGATTATATTTAAAACAAAACGCAAAATTGCGTTCTGTACATTACAGGTTGTACACATTGGCTGATACCCCTTGTTTGTAGATTATGCCTTTATGGTGTATATACTGTGTTTGGTGGTTGGTAAATATTAAAAGAAAACTGACTGCTTATAATCCTGTTGAGCAACTTTCTACATAATCGCCCCAACACTGCATTATTGGCTTTCTTTGTTCTAAATAATTTGAACGGTTGTAAGCCTTTCTTACTGCGTTGCTTATTTCGTGTGATAAACACGCCTCTATAACGTCGTATTGTTCTAAAAAGGTTTCATTAAGGTAAGTGCTAGCAATAGAGCGTAAACCGTGTGCGACGAGCTTGCCACCGTATCCCATTGAGTGTATAGCATTATTAACGGTTTCTTTATTCATTGGTCTATTTGGTTGCTTATCATTAAAGGGGAATATATAACGGCTATAGTTAGATATTTCTTTCATTACTTCCAAAACGTTTAAGGCTTGGGTTGAAAGCGGTACAGTATGCGATTTCTTGCCCCCTTTCATCTTTTCGGCTGGAATAGTCCATAACTTATTTTTAAAATCAATTTCAGCCCATTCCACATTTATTAAATTCTAAAATGCCATAATTAAGAGCAAATTTCATAATCTCATTTAGCAAGATATAATGGAGTAATGTTTCAAATTTTTCTTGCTTGTGCTAGGGTAACGGCTGGATATTGCCCTAAGCCTATTAAAGCCCTTTTGGTTGAAAATGGTCTAGTATAGCGAAAACGCCACAATTTCGCCCCATTCGGTCTAATGAGTATTGTTAGCCCATTGCCGTCATATAAAGAATAATCCTTAGTTTTGGCTCTTTCTACTTCGGTATTAGTAAGCGGTTTTGTTATTCTTGCCATAATGTTTTAGTAATCTGTCTAATATTTTTAGGCATACCGTTTTTAATTTTTTTAAGAAATACTGTTTTTTCTTGTTCTGTATGCCTAGGTGTATGCCTAAAATCTGTGGCTGTAAACGTATTATTGCGTAAGAATATGAAAGAGAATAAAATATAAAAGTGCGTTAAAGCCTGTTGTATCGATGGTTTTGTGTAAGAGAATGAAAGAAAATAAAAGAGAATAAATAAGTAGATGGTGCCTAGGGTCGGACTCGAACCGACACGATTATTCATCGGCGGATTTTGAATCCGCTGCGTCTACCAATTTCGCCACCCAGGCAGTGTGAAAACTTGCTAATTATAGAAACACATTCTCTTTTTCGCAAGTAGAAAAAACAAAAAATAAGATAATTGTTTAGAGTGAGCTCATATTTTGTTTGTAAATTACACAATTTGTAAATTATCTATATAATCATACCGCTATTTTAGATAATCAGGGGTTAATATTGCAATAAAAACCTAGAAGTTATACTTAACTTCTAGGCTTACTCTGTTGTTATGCTATTCCTTTATGACGCAATAACGCATCTAAGGTTGGTTTACGTCCTCTAAAACGCTCAAATAACACCATTGGTTCTTCACTTCCGCCACGACTTAAAATATTGTCTAAGAAAGATTGCCCTGTTTGTTGATTGAAAATACCTTCTTCTTCAAAGCGAGAGAATGCGTCAGCAGAAAGCACTTCTGCCCATAAATAGCTGTAATAACCCGCCGCATAACCACCAGCAAAAATATGGCTGAAACTATGTGGGAAACGATTCCATTTTGGTGCTTTTATCACAGATACTTCATCTTTTACTTTATGCAGTGTATCTAACACGATATTTTCTCTTGGCTCGCTTAAATGTAAGCGGAAATCAAATAATCCAAATTCTAATTGACGAAGTACAAACATCGCCGCTTGGAAATTTTTCGCTTTTAATAATTGGGTTAATTTTTCTTTTGGTAATGGCTCGCCCGTTTCGTAATGCCCTGAAATAAAGGCAAGGGCTTCTTCTTCCCAACACCAGTTTTCTAAGAATTGGCTTGGTAATTCCACTGCGTCCCAAGGCACTCCGTTAATGCCTGCCACATCGCCAACATCAATTTGAGTCAGCATATGATGAATGCCGTGTCCGAATTCGTGGAATAAAGTTGTTACTTCATCGTGAGTAAATAAGGCAGGTTTATCGCCTATTGGTTTGTTGAAGTTACAAGTTAAATACGCCACTGGTTTTTGTAGTTCGCCATTGGCTAAGCGACGTTGATTGACGCAATCGTCCATCCACGCACCGCCACGCTTGTTTTCACGAGCGTATAAATCTAAATAAAACGAACCACATAAGCGGTCATTTTTATCAAAGATTTTGTAAAATTGTACGTCATCGTGCCAAACATCAACGCCTTGTTGTTTTTTAATGCGTAAATTAAACAGGCGTTTCATTAACTCAAATAAACCTGAAATCACACGCTGTTCAGGGAAATAAGGACGTAATTCTTCATCGTTGATCGAGTAAAGGGCTTGCTTTTGTTTCTCGCTGTAAAACGCAATATCCCACACATTTAATTCCGTGATACCAAACTCTTTTTCAACAAATTGATAAAGTTCTTGTAGCTCTTTCTCGCCCTGTGCTTTTGAACGAGTCGCTAAATCTTCTAAGAAATCAGTCACTTGTTTTGGGCTTTCTGCCATTTTTGTTGCCAGTGAAAGTTCCGCATAATTATTAAAACCTAATAATTGTGCAAGTTCTAAACGTAATTTTAATTTTTCATCGATATTTGCTGAGTTATCCCATTTGCCTGCATTCACACCTTGATCCGACGCACGAGTTGCAAAGGCTTCATACATTGTTTTGCGTAATTCACTGTTTTCACAATAGGTCATTACTGGCAAATAGCTTGGGAATTCAAGAGTAAAGCGATAGCCCGATTTCTCTTTGCTCTGTGCTGACGCTTTTGCTGCCTCTAACGCCGATTCAGGCAAGCCTTTTAGCTCGCTTTCATCTTCAATGATAATATCCCAGCCCATTGTTGCATCAAGCACATTGTTGCTAAATTGCGAGCCAAGTTCTGATAAACGAGCTGAAATTTCGCCATAACGTTTTTGTTTTTCAGGCGATAAAGCAATCCCTGATAATTCAAAATCACGTAAGCTATCGTTAATCGCTTTTTGTTGTGCGACAGAATAATTGGCAAATTCAGAGCTTTGTTTTAATTTTAAATAACCTTGATATAGCCCTTGATGTTGCCCTGCCCAAGTGCTGTATTCTGATAATAACGGCAAGCAAGATTCATAGGCTTCACGCCATTCTGGGCTATTTTTAACAGAATTCAAGTGTCCAACAGGCGACCACGCACGACTTAATTTATCCCCTGTTTCTGACAACGGCATATAAAAACTATCCCAAGTTGGATTCTCAATTTGAGCCACTTGCTCAACGGTTTCACGACAATCTTTGATTAGTTGCTCAATCGCAGGTTTGATATGTTCTGCTTTAATTTTTGAAAACTGAGGTAATTCAGTATTCTGTAAAAGTGGATTTGACATTCTTGTTCCTTATTTTGTCGAAAGTACTTCATAGATTAGGGTAATGAGAATAAATATCAAGAGGTAGCGGTACGATTTTGTTAATTTTTTGCAAATTATTATTTACAAGTGACCGCTTGGTATGGAGTAAAATGATATGATTTTACTTAGTTCTGTAGGAAATAATACTTGAACAATATTTCTGATTTTTCGATTCTTATCGCAAAATTAACATTTAATTCCAGCATATTTTAGTATTTGTAAGAAAATAGCAAAATCATACCGCTTATTTGGATTGAAAAATATGGAATTGGAAAGTTTAACGCATTTAGATATTAGGACAAAAATTTACACCATAAGAAATAGACAAGTAATGTTAGATAAAGATTTGGCAATTTTATATGGAGTGAAAAACATACGATTAAGGGAGCAGGTTAAGAGAAATATTGCGCGATTTCCTGATGATTTTATGTTTCAGCTGACTAATGAAAAGGTTGAATATATGGTATCGCAAAATGCGATACCATCAAAAAAACATTTAGGAGGAAGTCTTCCCTATGTTTTTACAGAACAAGGAGTAGCAAGTCTATCAGGGGTCTTAACAAATAAAATTGCCATTGAAGTGAATATAAAAATAATGTGAGCATTTGTAGAAATGAGAAAATTTATTTTGCAAAATGCGTCCATTTTTCAACGGTTGGAAACATTAGAACGACATCAATTAGTCACTGATACCAATATAGATAAAATTTTTCAAGCTTTAGAGAATAAAAAAGATATTCAAAAACAGGGTATTTTCTTTAATGGACAAATATTTGATGCTTATAATTTTGTTTCAGATTTAATTCGCTCTGCAAAAAATAACATTGTTTTAATTGATAATTATATTGATGATAAAACCCTCACTTTTTTTCATAAAAATCAAAATGTTGAAGTGGTTATCTATACTCAACGTATCACCAAAACATTAGCATTAGATTTAGAAAAATATAATCAACAATATAAAAAAATAACAGTAAAAATAAATAAACAATTTCACGATAGATTTTTAATTATTGATGATGAAGAGGTTTATCATATTGGAGCAAGTTTAAAAGATTTAGGTAAAAAGGTCTTTGGTTTCTCATTGATGAAAGACTTTAACCCTAAAGCTATGACATTGAGTGTAGCAAACAAAGAAAAATAGATCATTTAGAATAAATAATTTTGTACATACTTTATCCACTTTATTGAAATGTCGTGTAAAATGGCGTATAGTTTCGCCCCTTTGCAATAAATAGAATATACATTAAATAAATGAGAGTTAAATGAAAAAAGTGATAAATTTATTCAATCAAAATGGTCAGATTGATTATAAAACAGAAGTATTATCAGGGATAACCGTTGCGTTAGCATTAGTGCCAGAAGCCGTTGCTTTTGCTTTAATTGCAGGATTGTCGCCATTAACAGGGCTTTATGCTGCCTTTATGATGGGATTAGTCACCTCAATTCTAGGTGGTCGCCCGGGTATGATTTCAGGGGCGACAGGAGCGGTTGCGGTCGTATTAGTGGCATTAGTTAAAACTCACGGTGTGGAATATATTTTTGCCACCGTTATTTTAGCGGGAATTTTGCAAGTGTTAGCAGGTACATTTCGACTAGGTAAGTTAATTCGCCTTGTTCCGCACCCTGTTATTTTTGGTTTTGTAAATGGTTTGGCTGTAGTGATTTTTATGGCACAGCTTACCCAATTTCAAGATGATGCAGGTAACTGGCTGACAGGTACGCCGTTATATGTCTTTTTAGGCTTAGTACTATTAACAATGGCAATTATTTGGTTATTACCAAAATTTACTAAAGCTATACCTGCTTCCTTAGCTTCTATTCTTGTGGTATTTGGTCTGGTTGCTTTATTTAATTTAGATACCAAAACCGTTGGTGATATTGCATCAATTAAAGGTGGATTTCCACCCTTCCATCTTCCGAATGTGCCTTTTGAGTGGGAAACCTTAACGGTTATTTTCCCTTATGCGGCGATTGTTGCAGGAGTTGGATTGATTGAAAGTTTATTAACTTTAAATATCGTTGATGAAATCACAGAAAGTCACGGTAAAAGTAATAAAGAAGCAATTGCACAAGGTACTGCAAATATTTTATCAGGCTTATTCTCAGGAATGGGGGGCTGTGCAATGATTGGACAAAGCCTGATCAATATTTCAAACGGAGCAAGAGCGAGAATTTCAGGTATTGTGGCATCAATAATGCTCTTAATGTTTGTTATGTTTGGAAGTAGTTTGATTGAACAAGTTCCAATGGCGGCATTAACAGGGTTAATGATTATGGTTGCAATTGGTACTTTTGAATGGGCAAGTTTGCGAGTATTCACTAAATTCCCTAAATCCGATATTTTAGTAATGGTATTGGTGACATTGGTGACTATTATGTTGCATAATCTTGCTTTAGCCGTTGTGGTGGGCGTTATTATTGCTGCATTGGTGTTTGCTTGGGATAATGCAAAGCATATTCGAGTACTTAAATATGTGGACGACAAAGCGATTCGTTATTATGAAGTCACAGGTCCATTATTCTTTGCTTCAACCACCACTTTTATTGAAAAATTTAATGTTACGGGCGATCCTAAAGAAGTGGTGATTGATTTTAAAAATAGTCGAGTAGCTGATATGTCAGCAATTGAAGCTTTGAATAAATTAACTGAACGTTATAAAAAACTAGGTAAAAAAGTACATTTACGTCATTTAAGTTCAGATTGTCGAGCATTAATTAAAAATGCGGAAAGTGTGATTGATGTTAATGTGATGGAAGATCCAACTTATAAAGTGATGTTAGATGATTAAAATCATTTAATTTATAGTCAAAAGCCTATTTATTTTAATATAGATAGGCTTTTTCTTTTTAGAAAGAAAAAATACCACAACTGGTATTCCAGATAATTTCTGCAATTTCCTCTGCTTTTTCATTTCTTAATTCACACAAGGTATTAAAAATAATAGCGATATTTTCAGGGCGATTAGTTTCACCTTGTAAACCATAAATGGGCATATCAGGACTATCAGTTTCTAATACTAAAAAATCTAAGGGAAGTTTTGCAATGGCTTGACGAGTTTTATTTGCTCTAGGATAAGTAATCGAGCCACCTACCCCAATTTTATAACCTAAATTCACAAAATGTTTCGCTTGTTGATAGCTACCATTAAAAGCGTGAATAACCCCTTGTTTAGGCAATTGTGCTTGCTTTAAAAAATGGTAAAGTTCGCTGTGTGTTTTGACACTGTGTAAGCTAACAGGTAAACGAAACTTTTTAGCTAATTCAAGTTGAGCAATGAAAAAATCACACTGTTTTTGCCATAGTTCAGGCGGTAAGCGTTTATCTAAACCAATTTCAGCAATAGCGACACATTGGGGATCTAGTTGTGTTAGTTGTTGTGCTAATATATCTAAATCTGCACGTTGATGTTGTTCAATAAAATAAGGGTGTAGTCCTAGTCCATAGACTAACTGTTGTGGAAATTGCTCACAACAAGCGGTCACATTTTTAAAACTTTTTGCAAAAATACTTGGGATAAATATTTTTTGAACGCCTGCATTTTTTGCGTTTTGAATAAGCTCTGCCAGTGGGTGTTGCGTTTTTGAGGCTAATAAATCTAAATGAGCGTGAGTATCAAAAAATCGCATTCTATTTTTCTAACCTTTTAACCGAAAGCGACCACGTGAATAGCGGGTTTTCATCAAGGCTAAAATTTCTTCTTTTTCCGTTCCTACTTTTTGTTTGGTTTGCTTTGCGACCGTTAAGGAGTGTTGAATAGAATGAGCGTGAGTAATGGCAATCGCAAGGGCATCAGCAGCATCGGCTTGTGGTGTCGCAGAAAGTTTTAGAATGCGAGTGACCATATCTTGTACTTGAACTTTATCCGCAGAACCACTTCCAACCACTGTTTGTTTTACTAAACGCGCCGCATATTCAAAAACAGGTAGATCGTGATTCACCGCTGCCACAATAGCTGTGCCACGAGCCTGCCCTAATTTAAGGGCTGAATCGGCATTTTTAGACATAAAAATTTGTTCGATGGCAAACATTTCAGGTTGAAATTGAATGATAATTTCACTTATGCCTGCATAAATGCGTTTTAAACGAGTAGGGAGGTCTTCCACCTTAGTGCGAATTGCACCGCTGCCTAAATATTCAAGCTGTCGTCCAGTTTGGCGAATAACACCATAACCAGTAACACGAGAACCAGGGTCGATACCTAAAATAATTGCCATAATATTTGAATGTGTGTTCTCAGTTTAATTTTTTATTATGCAATATCTTATCATAATACAGGGTAAGATCGTACTTGGAATTTGTATTCCCCCCTCTCCTAGCCTCCCCCCGCAAGCGGAGGGAGGGATTTTTTGTGATGAGTTTTTTTATTCCCTCCTCCGCTTGCGGGGGAGGGCTAGGGAGGGGGAATTATCACTAAGTTTTACAATATAGAGCTTTCTCAATATGCTTTTTAATACCTTGAGGGGTTTGTTCTATTTTGATTTGTTCAAATAAAATCTGAGCCTCTTTGTATTCTTTTAATAAAAATCTGAGCCACTGTTTAATTCGTGCAATGTGATAAAAACCAGAATCAAATGGATTTTCCATATTGAGATAGCAGTAGAGTAATTCTAATACTTTTTGCCAATTTAATTTTTCATCATTGTATTTAATTACTTTGCTTAAATTTGGTGTATTTAGCCCTCCACGACCAATCATTAATCGTTGACAAGCGGTGATTTCATAGCATTTTTTTGCAGATTGATGATCCCAGATCTCGCCATTAGCAATAACAGGAATATTAAGTCGCCGTTGAATATCTCCAATGGCTAACCAATTAATTTTTTCTGCTTTATAACCGTCTTGTTTGGTACGTCCGTGAACAGTAATTTCGTTTGCTCCACCTTGTTGCACTGCATCTGCAATTTCAAAGGCTTGTTCACAAGAATTCCATCCTAAGCGTACTTTTACGGAGACGATATTTTCTTTACCCACAGCTTCTTTTATCGACTTAGTGGCTTGATAAATAAGTTCTGGATCTTTTAATAATGAAGCGCCACCCATACTGCCATTAACCGTTTTTGAGGGACAACCACAATTAAGATCTATTCCTTGAGAGCCTAATGCTATAGCGTTTTGAGCATTTTCTGCTAACCATTGTGGATGTTGCCCTAACAGTTGTACTCGAACAGGAGTACCCGATTGGGTAAATCCATTATTTCGCAACTCAGGACAAAGGCGATAAAAGGTTTTTGCAGGTAAGCAACTATCTACAATCCGTACAAATTCTGAAACACAAAGATCATATTCATTAATGGATGTCAGTAATTGGCGAACAAGAGGATCTAATACCCCTTGCATTGGTGCAAGAATGAGTTGTAAATTTTTCACATTATGTTACCGCTTGTTTAGAAGAAATTCTTTTTGAATTTTAAATCTGGACGTGCGATAAGATAAATAATCAATGCGGTAATTGCCCCTAAAGTATCTGCCAACATATCTTTTTGAGCATCCCAAATATCACCTTGAGAGCCTAAAAATTCAGTACCAGCATTACCCCCTTCAATCACGGCATATTGCCATTCGATTATCTCGTAAGTGGCGGCGAGAGACATAATAAAGAATAATCCTAAACAAAGTGCAACACCTAAGGTGCATTTACCTCTGCGTAAAACAAATTCAGCCACAGGAAAGCTATAAAAACCAATAATATAATGTGCGACTCGATCAAAGTGATTACGACCTTCCCCTAAAAAAGGTTCAAGGTATTGATTTGCCCAATCAAACGGGACGTTTGCAAAAGTATATTTTGCCCCAATTAGATGTAAAATTAACCAAAAAGACATTAAAAAATAAGCCAATCCACTAAATTTAAAGAAAGGATAAGTTAAAATCAGTAATCCAAATACCACAAAAATAGGTGTGGTTTCTGCATACCAAACTGTTCTATCTATTGGAGATAATCCTGACCAAATTGCGATGGCTGTGATTATCATAAAAAGAAAAATAGGAAGGCTGTGAGATTGAGGTGATTGTGCTTTCATTATTTCCATCCTTTTGATTTACAAATAAGATCATAAGCTGCTTGAATTTGTTGTGCTTTTTCTTTTGCTACTTCCATCATTTCAGGAGGTAATCCTTTTGCGACTAATTTATCAGGGTGATGTTCATTCATTAATTTACGATAAGCACGCTTAATTGTTGTTTGATCATCATCTTTAGAGACACCTAAGACAAGATAAGCATCTTCTAAGCTTGGCTGATTTGTCTGTTGATAACGACCATTGTATCCACTAGATTGTTGATAATTTTCTTCATAAAACCCTTCAAAATTGCCCGATCTAAACCGTTGAGAAGCCGCAACCATAGCAAGCATTTGTTGAAACTGAAAGGCTGACAAGCCTAATATTTCAGCAATAGTGTATAAAATGGTTTCTTCTTGCTTATCTAATTTACCATCTTGTAGGGCAGCCTGCATCTGTACTTCGATAAAAAAGCGTAATAAATCACGACGCTTTCCGCAACCATCTCGAAATTCTTGTAATATTTGGCGAAGAGGAAAATCACTTTCTTTTCCTCTACTAAAGGCTTGTCTTGCTAGTTTTTTATTAGTTTCATCAAGTTGTAAACGTTGCATTAACTGTTGAGCAAGCTGAATATCATCTTGAGTGACTCGCCCTTTTGATTTTGCAATATGCCCTAATACTGCAAATGTTGTGTGCATAAAGAGTGACTGGCGAGTTAATTTATCTTTAAAAAAACTCGATGTAATTTTTTGATTTTCATACAATTTTTTCATTAAGAAATGGGCTGCAATACAACCTAAAATCCCACTGAAAAAACCGCCTCCTAATTTATAGCCAATAATAAAACCTAAAAATTTACCCCAAAATTGCATTCTCAATTTCCTAAATAATCTAAAAATCCCTAATATTCTAACGTAAATTGATCAAAAAAGGGAATATTAAGCAATCTTTATCTTTCTTTCGCAATTAACTGTTGAAATGAGGGGGCATTTCTTGAGATAATTAGCACCATATTTATTTGGGTGATTTGTAGGTACAAAGTATTTTTTAAGTGATTTTTAAAAACCACTCCGTTAACTTTGCAAAAATAGAATAAGAACAGACCGCTTGCATTCCCATAGCAAGCGGTTAGTTTTTTGCAAAAATTTACAAATCAAGTTTTATATTAATTTGATAATCATATAGGCAAAAAATGGCTGAAAAACGTAATATATTTTTAATTGGTCCTATGGGGGCTGGGAAAAGCACTATTGGTCGCCAACTCGCACAACTATTAGGAATGGATTTTGTCGATTCTGATACAGAAATTGAACAGCGTGCAGGTGCTGATATTGACTGGATATTTGATCTTGAAGGTGAAGCAGGCTTTCGAAAAAGAGAAGAAAAGATCATCAATGAACTTACACAACAACAAGGCGTGGTGCTTTCTACAGGTGGGGGTACTATTGTTTCTAAAGATAATCGCAATATGTTGTCTGCTCGTGGAATTGTGATCTACCTTGAAACAACCGTAGATAAGCAGTTCGAACGTACACAGCGTGATAAAAAACGTCCATTATTACAAAATGAAGATCCAAGAGCAGTATTAGAGGAATTAGCGAAACAACGTAATCCATTATACGAAGAAATTGCAGATATCACGCTACAAACAGATCAACAAAGTGCGAGATTAATGGCCTCTCAAATTATTGATTTAATGGATAATTTGTAATTTAAGCAGATTGGAAAGGATAAAATATGTTAAAGGTAATGGTAGAGCTCAATAAACAACGTAGTACGCCTAACTATCCAATTTCTATTGGGGCAGGTTTATTAGCATTACCTGAAAGTTATGCACCGTTAAAAGCTGGTGATAAAGTAATGATTGTTTCAAATCCAACCATTGCTCAGCATTACCTTTCAACAGTTACAAAGGCACTTGAACAATTAGGTTGTAGTCAAATTGATAGCGTTCTACTACCAGATGGTGAACAATTTAAAACGCTTGAATCGTTAAATTTAATTTTTACTGCACTATTGGAGAAAAACCATCATCGTAATTCTGTGATTATTGCATTAGGTGGTGGCGTTGTCGGTGATATGGCGGGCTATGCAGCCGCCTCTTATCAGCGAGGTATCCGCTTTCTTCAAATTCCCACAACATTATTGGCTCAGGTTGATTCCTCTGTGGGAGGGAAAACCGGCGTTAATCATTCTTTAGGAAAGAATATGATTGGTGCATTTCATCAACCAATCGCAGTAATTATTGATACCAACACATTGCACACGCTACCCAAAAGAGAATTTTGCTCAGGATTGGCGGAAGTTATTAAATATGGTGCTATTTTAGATGTTAATTTTTTTAAGTGGCTAGAAAATCATATTGATGATCTTCTTACTTTAGACCAAACTGCACTGGAATTTTGTATTCAGCGTTGTTGTCAATTAAAAGCAGACATTGTGGCAGAAGATGAAAAAGAACAAGGCAAGCGTGCTTTACTTAATTTTGGACATACTTACGGACACGCAGTTGAAAGCCACTTAGGTTATGGAAACTGGCTACACGGTGAAGCCATTGCTGTTGGTATGTTAGAGGCTGCGGTCTTATCAAATCTATTAGGAGATATGACACAACAGGAAATTGCTCGTCTTGAAAAGTTATTAATACGTGCCGTTTTACCAACAGTCTCGCCAGAAGGAATGCAACCTCAAGATTATCTCTCTTATATGTGGCGTGATAAAAAAATGCTAACTAAAAAATTACGTTTAGTTTTATTAAAAACATTAGGTCAAGCCTATATTAATGCAGATGTGAGTGAAGAATTGGTAGTTGAGTCTATTGCACGTTGTTCTGAGGTTTCTTTTTTTAAGAATAATATCAATGAATGTTAAAAAACAGCGTCCTTTTTTAAAATGGGCGGGCGGGAAATATCGCCTCGTACCTGAAATTTGTAAACATTTACCTCAAGGAAAATGTTTAGTAGAGCCTTTTGTTGGTGCTGGTTCGGTTTTTCTTAATACGGATTATGATCATTATATACTCGCAGATATCAATCCCGATTTAATCAATCTTTTTAATATAGTAAAAAATGATGTTGAACATTATATATCGGAACTAGCGGTCACTTTCTTAGATAAAAATGCAAATTCTAAAACTTTTTATTATGAGTGTCGTAATGAATTTAATCTTTCCACAGATCCATTTCGTCGCTCTGTTCTTTTTTTATACTTAAACCGTTTTGGTTTTAATGGATTATGCCGTTATAATAATAAACATAAATACAATGTTCCTTTTGGCGATTATAAAAGTCATTATTTTCCAGAGAAAGAGTTACACTTCTTTTCTCAAAAAGCCCAAAAAGCTGAATTTATTTGTGCAGACTTTAAACAGACATTTGAATATTTAGATCAACACCCAGATGATTATGTGGTTTATTGTGATCCACCTTATGCACCTTTAGTACAAGATTCTAATTTTACTAGTTATTCTAGTGGCGGCTTTAACCTTGAACAGCAAAAACAATTAGCTGAATATGCAAAACAACTTGCAAGCAAAAATATTTCTGTTTTGATTTCTAATCACGATACTGAATTTACACGAGAAATTTACCAGAATGCTAAATTATTTAGTTTTCCTGTACAACGTTTTATTGGACAAAATCCGAAATCAAGAGTAAAAGTAAATGAACTGTTTGCTTTATTTACAACAATAAGGTAATTAAACTGTTATTTAGCTTATCAATTTTTTAAATAGTTATACCCGAGTAGGAGATATTATTATGTTATCAATATTAAATCGTATCAATATTTATACTTTACTCACAGGTGTATTTTTTATATTAACTTTACACTTTAGAGCAAGTTATACTATTATTCCTGCGATTTTATTCTTTTCGGGACTTTATTTTATTATTGTTAATCTTAAAAATAAGACATTTAAGATTAACCCTGAAAATAAACTATTTATTGTTTCTTTTATTGGTTACTTTGCATTGTTTATTCTTTCATTGATTATACATCAGGGAAAGTTGAGAGAATTGGATCTACCTAGTCGTATATTACTTATATTACCTTTTTTAACTTTATTTTCTCATATAAAAATTAAACCTCTTTGGATACTTTATGCGATTGTGACGGCGAGTTTTATTGCTGGTATCGTTGCTCTTATTCAAAAATATTATCTGCATATTCCTTTTCCATTTCCGCAGCACAATAAAATTCAAGCCAGTGATATTGCAATAAGCCTTTCCCTTTTTTCACTTTGTATTGGTCTCTACTTTTATCAACTTAAAAATAAGTTACTTGCTATTTTCTCAAGCATTGCATTTTTACTTGGATTTATAGCAAGTATTCTCTGTTTTTCTCGTGGTGCAATTATTGGCTTTCTTATTGCAACTGGGTTTATTCTTTGGTTCTATCGTCATTTATTTTCCAAAACGGTATTATTACTTATTCTGCTTTCTACTATTCTATTTGGTTATATCAGCTATAATACGGCAGAAACAAGATGGAATAGAATTTATACTGAAGCCTCTTTGTGTATGAATAAAAATAAATGTTATTCCTCTGTAGGGGCAAGATTAGAGATGTATAAAAGTGCATTACACGGCATAGATCAAAAACCACTTTTAGGTTGGGGACTAGAAGGTGTAAAAAAAATGCGTAAACAACATTCAGAACAAGGTTACATCTCCCGATTGGCTGCGAGATATGATCACGCCCATAATCAATTCTTACACGATGGTTCAGCACGGGGAGTATTCGGTTTACTTGCGTTATTAGCCATCTTTTTTGTTCCTTTTAACTTGTTTTTGAAAGGCATAAAACAAAGTGCTAAGCCATTACCAACGCTTTTGGGTACGTTAGGAATTGTGCATATTGTTGCTACAATGGGTTACTGTTTAACACAATCTTTTTTATCACATAATTCGGGAACAATGTTTTATTTTGTTGGTGTGACTCTTTTACTTAGCTTACAAAGAATCGCAATACAGGAAGATCAATGATGTTAAAATGTTACACAATTATGAGCTATCTCCTACAGCCATTGATTTTACTGGAAATGCTAAGACGTAGTATAAAGCAACCTGCATATCGACAAAGATTAGGTGAACGTTATGCCATTTATAATCAACAACATAAAATTAAAAAAAATGGTCTTGTTATTCACGCAGCATCAGTGGGCGAAGTGATAGCCATTACGCCATTAGTAAAAAAATTGCAAAAAGATTATCCAAACTTACCGCTTACTTTCACAACGGTAACTCCAACGGGTTCTGAACGGGTTAAGGCCGCTTTTGGAGAGAGCGTTTTTCATTTTTATCTGCCCTATGATATTCCTTATTTCGTAAAAAAATTTCTTAATTTTGTTCAACCAAAGGCAATTATTGTTGTTGAAACAGAGTTATGGCCAAATTTAATTTATCATACAAATCAAAGAAATATTCCTTTTATTATTGCTAATGCACGTTTATCTCCTCGTTCAACAAAACGCTATGGCTATGTTAAAAAGTTACTTCGTCCAATGTTAGATAGTATTACGTTGATTATGGCACAAGATAAAACAAGTGCTGATCGTTATCTAGAACTAGGTATTGAGGAACAATATTTAATTAATACAGGTAATTTAAAATTTGATCTTAATGTTGATGAAGCATTACATCAACAAATTATACAACTTAAGCATTCATTAAATGTAACACAACGTCCAATTTGGATTGCAGGTAGTACTCACGAAGGCGAAGATCAACTTATTTTAAATGCACATCAGGAATTATTAAAAGATTATCCAGATCTTATTCTTATTCTCGTTCCTCGTCATCCAGAGCGTTTTGAAAGTGTCGCCAATATTATTAAAAAAACGGAAATGAATTTTATTCGGCGATCGCATCAGCAATCTTTTACCCCTGAAATTTCTATTTTACTGGGTGATACAATGGGGGAAATGATGTTACTTTATGGATTAGCAAATATTGCTTTTGTAGGGGGAAGTTTGATAAAACAAGGTGGGCATAATCCCCTTGAACCTATTGCATTTAAACTGCCCGTTATTTCAGGAGTTCATACTTATAACTTTACTGAAATTTATGAAAAACTAAGTTATATTAATGGTTTTATTGAAATCCAAAGTGATACTGAGGCTCTTATTCAAGCGGTACGATCGTTATTAGAAAATACAAACTATTGTAAACAAATAGGCGATGCAGGTTTTCAAGTACTCAAAGAAAACCAGGGAGCATTAAAACGTCACTTAAGTTTACTCACTCCTTATTTACAAGAGAAAACAGAATGAAAGTTATTTATGCAGGAACATTTGACCCAATAACAAATGGTCACCTAGATCAAATTGAACGAGCTTCAAGATTATTTTCTAATATCATTATTGCAGTAGCTAAAAATCCCACCAAAAAACCTCTTTTTGAATTGGAGCAACGTGTTCATTTAGTGCAGCAAAGTATTCAACATTTAAGTAATGCGGAAGTAATAGGCTTTGATGGATTACTTGTTGAGCTGGCTCAAAAACACCAAGCAAAGGCACTTCTTCGAGGTATTCGTAACAGTAATGATGTTGAGTATGAAATACAGCTTGCTCAACTGAATGAAAAATTACTTCCAAAATTAGAAACCATTTTTCTTCCTCCTTCCGTTGAATGGCGATATTTATCTTCTACGCAAGTTAGAGAAATTTATTATCATAAGGGAGATGTCAGCCAATTTGTTCCTGATGTGGTTAATCAAGCACTTTTAAATTTATAATTTAATTTTAAACCAAACCTAAAAATCAAGCGGTCACTTTGTTAGAAAAATTTGCAAATTTTTCATCAAATCTAACCGCTTATTTTTTATAATTAATCCTTATTGCTCAAATTGTAAGCTATGTAATTGCTTATATGCACCATTTTTTGCAATAAGTTTAGAATGTGAGCCTCGTTCAATAATTTTCCCTTGGTCAATAACTAAAATTTCATCGGCTTTCTCAATTGTTGATAGACGGTGAGCAATCACTAGTACGGTACGATTTTTTTGTAGCTCCTCAAGGGCTGATTGAATGGCACGTTCTGATTCTGTATCAAGGGCTGATGTTGCTTCATCAAGCACTAAAATGGGTGAATTGCGTAATAATGCACGTGCAATTGCAATACGTTGGCGTTGTCCTCCTGAAAGGCTGACACCATTTTCTCCGATAATACTATCCAATCCTTGTGGCATTTTTTCAATAAATTCCATTGCGTGAGCGGCTGTTGCTGCTTGAATAATTTGTTCTTGGGTATATTTATCTTTGGCAGCATAAGCAATATTATTTGCGATCGTATCATTAAATAAATGTACTTGTTGAGAAACAATAGAGCATTGTTCTCTAAGGTTGTTTAATTTATAATCACAAATATCAATGCCGTCAAGGGTAATTTTTCCACTATCAATGTCATAAAAACGGGTAATTAAATTGGCAATAGTTGATTTACCAGAACCAGAACGACCGACTAATGCAAAAGTTTTTCCTGCTGGAAGATTAAAAGAAAGGTGACTTAATGCGGGTTCATTTTTGGTACTGTAAGTAAAAGTGACATCATCAAAACAAATATCACCTTTTATTTGTGTCACACAGTGTGTGCCATTATCTTTTTCTGTTGGTAAGTCAAACAACGTAAATAAGGTTTGACAAGCAGCCATCCCTTTTTGGAATTGAGCATTAACTTCTGTTAAGGTTTTTAAAGGACGCATCATTGCAAGTAGAGAAGCCAGTACTGCAGCAAATTCTCCTGCAGTAAGGTCATTCCCCATAATTTCAGGTGAACCCGCAAGATAGAGGACTACGCCTAATGCTAAAGAGGCAATAATTTGAATAATAGGATTAGAAATAGCACTTACTGCCATTAACTTCATTCCCTTACGACGCATATCATTACTGGTATGGTTAAAGCGTCGTTCTTCCACTTTTTGTCCTCCAAATGAGAGAACAACTTTATGACCTCGTAGCATTTGTTCGGCACTTTCTGTCATTGAACCCATTGATTTTTGCATATTACGGCTCATTTCACGAAAACGTTTGGAGATGAGACGGACTAAAATGGCAATAATAGGTCCAATGATAAGTAGCACCAAAGACAAACGCCAACTGTAATAAAACATTGTTCCCATTAAGAATATGACATAAGCCCCTTCTCGAACAATGGTTTGTAATGCACTGGCAGAAGCCCCTGCAATTTGCTCTGAATCATAGGTGATACGAGAGAGTAGTTTTCCTGATGAGTTTTGATCAAAAAAATCCACGGGCATAAACATTAAATGCTTAAAGACTTTTTGACGCATACTCATTACCACCTTACCGTTTACCCAAGCAAGGCAATAAGTGGCAGCAAAGCTACTGAAACCACGCATAAAGATTAAGCCGACTACGATAAATGCCATCATTTTTAGGAAATCTCTCTGTTCTGTTCCAAATCCTTTATCAATAAGAGGTTTAAGCATAGAAATGAGATAACCATCAACTACTGCATTGATAATTAAGGCGATAACTGAGGCAATAATTCCCCATTTAAAAGGCGTAATCATTGGCCAAAGGCGTTTAAATGTACTCCACGTAGATTGATCTTGGGTAATTTTATCTAAATCAAAAGAGGATAATTTCGTCATAAGTTCTCGTTTATTAAATTACGGTATTTTTACCTTTATAGTATATTGTAAATGCTTTAGTTGATAAATAATAGAATAATTTTCATCACGAAAGGGGCAAAAAGAGAAGATAAAACACCACATAGGACTAATGAGATAGAAGAAAAACTACCCATTTTTAAACTTACTTCTAAGCTACGAGCGGTACCTAATGCGTGGCTTACAGCCCCCATTCCTAAACCAATAGCTTTAGGATTTTTAATATTACACCAGTTTAAAATGGTTAAGCCAAAACTTGAACCAATTAATCCAGCAACAGTGACTCCAACAGCGGTAATCGCAGGTTCACCGTTGATTTCTTTAGAAATGGCAACGGCAATGGGTGTTGTCACAGATTTTGGTAATACAGAGGCGAGAATGGCAGTATCGCCGCCTAGTAATAACGTAAAGACTACACCTGTGAGCATTGAAAAAGTCGTCGCAAAAATCACAATGATCAAAATACTTTTCCAATAACGTCGAATTTGCGAAAGCTGTTCATAAAAAGGGTAGGCTAATGCCACAATGGAAATATTGAGTAATTTCACTAAAATTTCATTACCTTGATAATAATCTTGATAAGGTATTTTTGTGGTAATCAAAATTATTGCCAAAACGGTTAAACCAATCAAAAAAGGGCTGAGCAGAGTGATGTTAATTTTTTGACTTAATTTTAAACTGAGTATAAAAACAATAATGGTTAGAAATACATAATAATAGAGATAAATATTAGCCATTGTCTTTTTCTCTTCTAAGTTGATGATGTAAATAACGTTTTTTCTTAAGTTGTTTGTTTAATAACCATTGTGAGAAATACGTAATCACAATTAAAGAAATAACAGTACTTAAAAAAATAGCCAAAAAGAAAGAATTTAAATAGTGACTAAACAGGTATTTGTGTTCAATAATACCGACACAAATAGGGAGAAAAAATAACGTCATATAACGAGTAAGTATTCTGGCACTAGGAATAATCCATTCCACATTGATGATACCTGCCGTCAGACAGAGAAAGAGTAATATCATTCCCCAAATACTGCTCGGAATACCAATAGGAATAAGCTGATTAATACTTTCCCCTAAATGCAACATTGCAAAAAGAATAGCTAAAGAGATAAAAAATTTAATAATTGACTGTAACATTGCTTTTCCTAAGCGGTATGATGTTGATAAAAATTTGCAAATTTATTTGAAGATCTTACCGCTTATCTTTTAAAAAATTAACGACTTTTTGAAGATCTCGTGTTCTTTTTGATCTAGGTAAACTTTTTAAAAAGGTTGCACCATATTGGCGGTTTACTAAACGAGAATCACAAATTAAGATAACCCCTCGGTCTTTGATATCTCGAATAAGTCGTCCAACCCCTTGTTTTAAGGTGATGACGGCTTCTGGAATTTGTATATCATTGAAAGGATTGCCTCCTTGTAATTGGCAATCTTCCATTCGCGCTTTTAATAATGGCTCATCAGGGGAGCTAAAGGGGAGTTTATCAATAATAACAAGAGAAAGGGCATCTCCTCGTACATCAATGCCTTCCCAAAAACTTTGAGTGGCGACTAATACGCTATGTTTCTTTTTCGTAAATTGTTCAAGTAATTCACTTTTGCTGGTTTCACCTTGTAATAACACATTAAGGTTACTGTTTTCTCGTAGGAAATCGGCTAATCCTCGCATCATAAAATAAGAGGTGCAAAGTAAAAAACAACGCCCCTTGTTGGCTTCAATCACAGGTTGTAACATTTTCCCTAATTCAGAAAGGGTATTATTACGATTGGTTGCAGGCAAGTAGCGAGGAACACAAAGTAATGATTGTTTTTGATAATCAAAAGGACTTTGTAAAATCATTTTATGGGCACTTTCAATTCCTAAACGTTGGCAAAAATGGTCAAATTTTCCCCCTACCTCTAAGGTTGCAGAGGTAAAGACCCAGCCAATTTTTTGTAGATTAAGTCGATCCCCAAATTTATCTGCCACCGTTAGAGGGGTAATATGTAACCCAAAATAACGTCCATTTCCTTCATACCAGTAACAGTATCCAGTAACGGAAGTATCAGATATCGCTTTAAGAAAGTTTTTTACTTCGGCTAAACGCTCAAAAATTTTATCTAAGGTGTCTGAACGTCCTAGGGATTTTTTGACTACTTCACTTAGAAATTCAATATTTTCAACCAGTTTATTAAGTCCGTCTGTAACTTGTTGATTTTGAAATAATTCTCTTAAATTTCCTTTTACTGTCGTGCCACCCAGTAATAAACGGAAATCTTGAATCACTTTTTGTAAATGATCAGAGGCAGTACCAAGCTGTTTGGCATCTTTTAATTCAGTACGATAAACAATATTGCTATCTTTGCAAATATCGAGTAATTGGCGAGAAGTGAGGGATTTTCCAAAATATTGACTAGCAATATCTGGCAGTTGATGAGCTTCATCAAAAATAACTAATTCTGCTTCAGGAATAAGCTCACCAAACCCTGTTTCCTTTACTGCCATATCTGCACAAAATAAATGGTGATTAACGACGACAATATCGGAACTCATTGCTTTTTGACGAGCTTTGACGACATAACATTCTTTAAATTGAGGGCAGTCAGAACCTAAACAATTATCGGTGGTGCTTACCAATTGTGGTAAAATCGGGCTGTCTTCTGCAATACTAATACATTCTGTTAAATCGCCTGTTTTTGTTGCAGTTTGCCATTTACGAACTTTAGATAAATCAGCTAAAACAGAGCGATCTCCAGCCACCCCCATTGCAATTAGTTGATCTAAACGATCTAAACATAAATAATTGGCTCGCCCTTTTAATAACGCAATTTTTCCTGTGTAATTTAAGGCTTTTTGAATAGTCGGTAGATCTCGATTAAAAAGTTGATCTTGTAGATTTTTTGATCCTGTAGAAATAATGGTTTTCTTTTTGGAAAGTAGAGCAGGGACTAAATAAGCAAAAGTTTTACCTGTTCCAGTGCCAGCTTCTACCACCACAGAATTTTTATAAGTGATCGCCACCCCCACTAATTTTGCCATTTTAGATTGGGCATCACGAGGAGAAAATCCTTTGATATTTTTGCTTAACACACCATTGGCATCAAAGGATTCAATAATTTTTTGTTCTAATTTCATTAAATCTACAATTAGTTACACGGTTTATCGAAGTATTGTAACAGTGGTTGTGGATTTTGAATATACTTAGTCAGCATTTGTTTTGCTGGATGTCGAATATAAGGAATTTCTCCTAATAATGGTGCATCGATTTTCTGATCTAACAGTTCGATTAATTTAGGGTAATAACGTAATCCTGGATTAATCCGATTTGCTACCCAACCGATCAAATTTACCCCTTTTTGACGAATAGCTTGAGCAGTAAGCTGAGCGTGATTAACACAGCCTTCTTTAATACCAACGACTAAAACAACAGGCATATTGGTTGATTTGACCCAATCTTCAAAATTATATTCCTTATTGATAGGGGTTAACCAACCGTGTGTCCCTTCAACCAACACATTTCGATGAAATTGCTCTAAGTTATATAAATCATCATATAATTTATCAATATTTATACCATTAATTTCACCTAATGCGCTAAAAATGGGCATACTAAAACTGTTAAAAGAGTAGCTAGTAATTTCTTGATAAGCGAATAATTTTGCACAACTGGATTGCAAAATTAATACGTCTTTATTATTCTCACAAATATAATCATCACTATTGGGATCGATAAGATGATCATCATCAGTCCCACAAGCAATGGGTTTATAGGGTGCGACAGAAATATTATGCTGTGCAAGTAGCTGCAAGAATGCTCGAGTAACAATCGTTTTACCTACACCTGTATCTGTACCTGCAATAAATAAAGATGCCATTTTTTATTCCTAATTTACCAAAATTAACAATATTTTAACGAAAAAATAAAATATAAGTTATGTCCTAGATCAAGGTTGATGATTTTAATTAGGTTGGCAAGCGGTAGGATAACCTTTAGAATTTACAAAAACTAACTAAAAGTGAAAATAGAATGAATAAAAAAATAACTTATCAGTGGATTAATTCTCACACAGCCCTTCAAGAAGCTTGCAATCAAGCCAGTTTACAAACAGCAGTAATGCTCGATACTGAGTTTGTGCGTACTCGCACGTTTTATCCTAAATTAGGGCTTATTCAACTTTTTGATGGAAAAACGGTTTATTTAATCGATCCTATGAGTATTGATGATTTTAGTCCTTTTGTAGAATTATTAGCTAACCAAAATATTATTAAAGTCCTGCACGCTTGTAGTGAAGATTTAGAGGTTTTTCAACACTATTTCAATCAAATGCCACAACCAATGTTAGATACACAAATTATGGCAGCATTTTTAGGGCTAGGTACATCAACAGGTTTTGCCAAATTAGTACAACATTATTTAGATATCGAATTAGATAAAGGGGCTTCTCGTACCGATTGGTTAAAACGCCCATTAAGTGAAATACAATTACAATATGCTGCCGCTGATGTATGGTATTTATTGCCCGTTTATCAACAACTACAAACAGAATTTGCAAAAAGTGATTGGCGAGAAGCGATTATTCAAGAATGCCAAGCAGAGATAGATAAACGTAAACAACCCCTTGATGTAGATAAATTGTATAAAAAGATTACCAATGCGTGGCGATTAGAACCACAACAATTGGCGGTATTACAGCTATTAGCGAAATGGAGATATGAAGAGGCGAAAAAACGTGATCTTGCTTTAAATTTTGTGATAAAAGCAGAGCATTTATGGAAAATTGCAGAATTACAACCGAAACATACCGCTACTTTACTTGAATTTATGCACCCCAATGAAGTACGCATTCACGGTAAGAAAATTTTAAAATTAGTTGAACAGGGCAGAGAAGTCGCTCCTGAAAACTATCCCTCTAAAATTACACGATTGGTGGATGAAGAGGGATATAAACAAATGATGAAAGCTTTACAACAAAAACTCAAACAGATTTGTCCTGATAATTTAGATCAAGGTTTACTGGCAAGTAAGCGTCAGTTAAATCAGCTATTTGATTGGATTAAAAAAGGACAAGAGCCTCAACAATTACCTGAATTATTGACAGGCTGGCGGGAAGAATTTGGAAAAGAATTGCAAAAAGTGATGGTAAAGTAACCGCTTGAATTGTTTCACAACAAAATAATAAATCTCAATCAAGAGAGATGGTAGTTTATCCTAATAAATTCACGTATAATTGACGGAAATACGAACTGTTTTTGTTTGTGTTTCTTGTTTTTTTATCTTATTTCTACTAATTTTGAGGGAGGTTCTATGCAAAAATTATCAAACCGAGGGGGAGTAACGAAGTTATTTTGTTACTCCTTGCTCTCCTTATCTATCACTAATGCTCTCGCAGAAGAAGCAACATTAGGTACCATTAATGTTATTGACACACCTGAAAGTATTCAAAATAAGAAAGTAGGTGAAACGGTTAAAACAGCAAAAACCTTAGAAAAGCAACAAATATCAAGTACACGTGATTTAGTAAAATATGAAACTGGCATTACTGTTGTTGAAAAAGGACGAATGGGGGCAAGTGGTTATGCGGTTCGTGGTGTGGAAGAAAACCGTGTAAATATTACTATTGATGGACTTGCTCAAGCTCAAACGATTTCTTCACAAGGCTTTAAGGAACTCTTTGAAGGTTATGGAAACTTTAATAATACCCGTAATGGTATTGAAGTAGAAACAATTAAACAAGTAAACCTAGCCAAAGGTTCAGATTCAACTAAAGTGGGAAGTGGAGCATTAGGTGGTGCCGTCATTTTTGAAACTAAAGATGCACGTGATTTCTTAATGGGTAAAGATTTTTACTATAAATTTAAAACGGGTTATGCAACGGCGAATAATGAAAAAATGTTTTCTCATACTTTAGCAGGGCGTTTTAAAGATTTTGATGCATTAGTGATACGTACAGATAGAGATGGACATGAATTAGAAAACTTTGGTTATGATGATTATCCCGATATTCCAGAATTAGGTTCTCAAGGTCGTTCTCGTCAGAAAGCAGATCCTTATAATATTAGTAAAGAAAGTACTTTATTTAAATTATCTTATAATCCTAATGAAAATAATCGTTTCACTGTAATGTATGATGATTATAAAAATCATAGTAAAGGAACAGATTGGTCTTACACGCTTGCACCAATGCAAACAGAGCGAGATAAACCAGAAGTTGATTCACGCCATACTAATGACAAAAGTAATCGTAGAAATGTAGCATTTATGTTTGAAAATTACTCAGAAACTCCACTTTGGGATAGTTTGAAAGTCAGCGTGTCAAAACAAAAAATTTCACAAAAAGCAAGAACCGATGAGTATTGTGATGGTGTTGATGCTTGTAGAGGTGTTCAAAACCCATTAGGTATTCAACTTAAAGATGGAAAACTGGTAGATAACAAAGGAAATGAAATTGCTGTTGGTGAAACTGAGGCTTATGATTATAGTGGTAAGAAAAACGGTGAGAGAATAGTCACGTTAGTTGATAAAAATGGGAAAGAACTACCTTATCCAGATGAAACAGAAAACTGGGAAGGTAAAATGATTAAACGCAACCAAAAAGACTTATGGAGCAATGCGACTGATTCCAGAGAAGTATTTTTAGATTGTTCTAAATTCGACTGTAGTGGATCGATAAGATATCATCATATATCTGGTAATAAATTCGTTGATGATAAAAAATATGCAGATATTGATTTAAATAAAGAACAAACTGTTATTGTAAGAGAATGGCCAGATATTGATTGGGATTCAAATTGGAATCAAATTGATATTATTAAACGTAAAAAAACCGTCTTTGTTGTTGAAGATATTAAACGTGGTGGAGCACATTACAAACATATTTTACCACAAGAAACCTATTGGGATGACAAAGGTGACTATTGGAATGATCCAAACTATGAAGGCTGGCGAGCTGATGCTCCATCAGAATGGTCTAAAACAGGTAAGGTTGGTTACAATAATTCAGATGAATATCGTTTAATTTTACCAGGTTCTAGAGGATACGAAACCAATATTTGGACAGATCGTTCATTAAATACAGATACTTTACAGTTAAAACTTGATTTAACTAAATTCTTTACTGTCAAAGATATTGATAATGATCTTGCCTATGGTATTTCTTATGAGAAAACCGAGAAATCGATGATTAACTATACTGGTTATGGATCTATTAATCATAAATGGTGGGCAATCAGTGATATGGATGATATCGATGAAAATGGGAACCCTACTTGTAATAAAAGATTTTCTATTTTCTGTAATAGAAGTTCAGGAGCTGAAACATTTTTAATGCCTGTTGTAACAAAATCAGGTGAGTTCCATATTTCAGACAATATTCGTATTAATGATAAAGTTGCGTTTGATCTTGGCTATCGTTATGACAGAGTTTCACATAAACCACATTATAAGGTGGGGGTAGATCCTGCGTTACCTAAAGGGCTTTATGATGGCGTACTTCTTAATGGAACTGCAGAAGAAAATATGGAGTATTTAGCAAAACAAAAACGTAAATTTAGCAATAGTTCTTATAGTTTAGCAGGAATATTTGATCCTACTGATTATTTAAGAATACAAGCAAAATACTCAACAGGGTTTAGAATTCCAACATCAGATGAACTGTATTTTACCTTTAAACATCCTGATTTTTCAATTAAACCTAATTTAGATTTAAAAGTAGAAAAAGCTAAAACAAAAGAAGTTGCATTAACATTTCATAAAAACAATAGTTTTATTACGTTAGGAGCATTTAGAACAGATTATCAAAACTTTATAGAATTAGCTTTTAAAGGTTATACACAGTTTAAAAATAGTAAAGGACAAACAAGTGGTATTCCTTATCGCCTTTACCAAAACCGCAATAACTCGAAAGCTAAAGTACAAGGGTTAAGTATTGCTGCAAAACTGTATTTATCTGATTTATTAGATAAACCAAATGGGTTTAATATTGGGTATAAATTTGAATATCAAAAAGGTAAAACGTTCGGTATTGATACTGATTCTGCTGGTAATGAAAGAGAAATGTGGCACGCTATCAATGCTATTCAACCTATGAAACAAATCTTAAGTGTTGGTTATGTTTCTCCAGAGCAAGATTATGGATTTGATATTTTCTATACACACGCTTCAGCGAAAAAGAAAACAGCAAGCTATAATCCTTATCACGGTGCAGATCAAGGAATATTCAATGGACCTGATGAAGGGACTTATGCAAAACATTTAAGTAAAGCTTATAATGTATTTGATGTAATTGGATTTTATAAACCAATTAAAGATCTGATTATTCAAGCAGGTGTATATAACTTATTTGATCAAGAATATGCAACTTGGGAAAGTATTCGTTCAATTCGTCAATTTGGTACCAGTAATATGATTTGTAAAAAAGCAACTCCAGGATTAGGTTGTGGCTATGCAGATCAAGGAATAGAAAGATTTTCTGCTCCGGGTAGAAACTTCAAACTTAACCTAAGTTATGAGTTCTAAAATCTGACTTAAATAAAAAATAAGCCAAACACAAGCGGTCAATATTTTTAACAAATTTGCAAAAAGTTAAAAAATATTGACCGCTTTATTTTTTCTATTTATATTTGTAAAAATCATCTTTTAGTATATAATTTGTCTTTACTAATTCTTTACCTCAGGAGCATTTATGACACAAAGAATATTAAATATCAAAGTTGAAGAAGAATTGAAAAATACATTTATGTCTATATGTCGCCAAAAAGGTCATAGTGCTAGTTTAGTTCTTCGTGAGTTTATGAAATCTTATTGTACAAAAAATCAAAAAACAACTGGCTGGGATAATTTTTTTGACAATATTGAAGTACCGAATGATTTTATGCAAGAACGTATTCAACCAGAACAACAAGAGCGTAAGGATCTTCATATATGATAACTTATATGTTAGATACCAACATTTGTATCTACGCAATGAACAATAAACCTCAAAAAGTACGAAAAAAGCTGATTCAACACCAAAAAAATGTTTGCATTAGCAACATAACACTCGCTGAATTATTATATGGTGCAGAAAAGTCTGCTAATAGAGATAAAGCATGGTATGCCGTTAACGCGTTTACAGAAAATTTACTTATACTTGATTATGACGTAATGGCTGCAACATATACAGCTAAAATTAGAGCTACTTTAGAAAGGAAAGGAATGCCTATTGGTTCGTATGACACAATGATAGCAGGTCACGCATTAAGCCAAAATATAATTTTGGTAACGAATAACCAAAAAGAATTTAATCGAGTTAATGGGCTACAACTAGATAATTGGATATAATCTCTTAATTCTTAATTTCTATTCCCCTAACTTACTTTAAGATATCCATTAAATACAAATAACACTAAACGCAAGCGATCAGAATTTTTAACAAATTTGCAAAAAATTAAAAAATTCTGACCGCTTTATCTTTTCTTATTATTCCATTCTACAATAGTTTATCGCAAAGAGACAAGTACTCTGATTTTTGTCTATTAGATCACGAAAATAATAAATAACAATTGTTTGCATTTGTATTTAATCGTATAATATAACTCCATTTTTTGTTAATTTACTGAGGATAAAAATATGAAGCAAAGTTCAATGAAGTTTAAAAAAAACTTTTTAAGTCAGGCACTTGCAATGTGTTTTGTTATGGGTGGAGTTGCAACAGTTCCAACAATGGTTCAAGCTACACCAACGAATATATCTACTTTTGCTGTCGCTCAAAAAGTTAAAATTGATATTACTGGTAATCCACCTACATTAAATGATGATAATGGTCAGTATGTATTAAAAATGAAACTGGTCTCTGAAGGTCAATATGGTTGGAATAATGACGCAATGGATAATTCAGACATTCCTACATTCCTAGAAAAAGCCGTACTGTATGCAAATGATAAAAAATTAGGAACAATGAAAGAAATTGGTTTTAGTGGTACAGGTTATGGTCAAGGAACGAAGCTTTATACAACAAGTGAAACAACATTAAAAGAAAAATTAAAACCTGTTATTGGGGATCAGCAATTAAACCTACGTATTGAATATAACGGTAATTCAAACTGGGCGAGTTCACCAAATATGACAAATGGTCTTTATGATGCGAATGCAAGTAATAATAATGGAACTACTACTCCACCAGCTACAGCATACACATTGAAAAAAGATGCCACTTTAGTTAAAGCAGAATATGGTGACGAATTAAGATTAGAATTTGAGCCGTTAAAAAATGGTAAAAATCTTACTGATGATGAAATGGCAGGCGTAACGATTGAGATTAATGGTACATCTTATGGAAAATTAGCTGATTTATGGACAAGAAACTTCTATGGTACTGTTCGTATCGATGATGATAAATTAAAAACCATTAAAGAAGAAATCAAAAAAGATAATCTTGCAATTGTATTAACAATGAAAGATGGTAAAACATTACCATTCAATGTTGCGAATAAGCTAACTCCTGAACAACGAGCTAAAATCACAGGTGAAACTACACCACCAACTCCAGCAGTTGTAAACAAGGATGCATTAAAAACCGCAATTACAGAAGCTGAAGCTGTAGATACAACAGGTAAAACTGATGAAACAGCAAAAGCATTAACAGACGCGATTGCAGTGGCTAAAACTGTAAGAGATGATGCTAATGCAACACAGCAACAAGTTGATGATGCAAAAGCAGCAATTGAAGATGCAAAAGCTGGATTGAAAGACAAACCCGTACCAGCTACAGCATACACATTGAAAAAAGATGCCACTTTAGCTAAAGCTCAATATGGTGACGAATTAAGATTAGAATTTGAGCCGTTAAAAAATGGTAAAAATCTTACTGATGATGAAATGGCAGGCGTAACGATTGAGATTAATGGTACATCTTATGGAAAATTAGCTGATTTATGGACAAGAAACTTCTATGGTACTGTTCGTATCGATGATGATAAATTAAAAACCATTAAAGAAGAAATTAAAAAAGATAATCTTGCAATTGTATTAACAATGAAAGATGGTAAAACATTACCATTCAATGTTGCGAATAAGCTAACTCCTGAACAACGAGCTAAAATCACAGGTGAAACTACACCACCAACTCCAGCAGTTGTAAACAAGGATGCATTAAAAACCGCAATTACAGAAGCTGAAGCTGTAGATACAACAGGTAAAACTGATGAAACAGCAAAAGCATTAACAGACGCGATTGCAGTGGCTAAAACTGTAAGAGATGATGCTAATGCAACACAGCAACAAGTTGATGATGCAAAAGCAGCAATTGAAGATGCAAAAGCTGGATTGAAAGACAAACCCGTACCAGCTACAGCATACACATTGAAAAAAGATGCCACTTTAGCTAAAGCTCAATATGGTGACGAATTAAGATTAGAATTTGAGCCGTTAAAAAATGGTAAAAATCTTACTGATGATGAAATGGCAGGCGTAACGATTGAGATTAATGGTACATCTTATGGAAAATTAGCTGATTTATGGACAAGAAACTTCTATGGTACTGTTCGTATCGATGATGATAAATTAAAAACCATTAAAGAAGAAATCAAAAAAGATAATCTTGCAATTGTATTAACAATGAAAGATGGTAAAACATTACCATTCAATGTTGCGAATAAGCTAACTCCTGAACAACGAGCTAAAATCACAGGTGAAACTACACCACCAACTCCAGCAGTTGTAAACAAGGATGCATTAAAAACTGCAATTACAGAAGCTGAAGCTGTAGATACAACAGGTAAAACTGATGAAACAGCAAAAGCATTAACAGACGCGATTGCAGTGGCTAAAACTGTAAGAGATGATGCTAATGCAACACAGCAACAAGTTGATGATGCAAAAGCAGCAATTGAAGATGCAAAAGCTGGATTGAAAGACAAACCCGTACCAGCTACAGCATACACATTGAAAAAAGATGCCACTTTAGCTAAAGCTCAATATGGTGACGAATTAAGATTAGAATTTGAGCCGTTAAAAAATGGTAAAAATCTTACTGATGATGAAATGGCAGGCGTAACGATTGAGATTAATGGTACATCTTATGGAAAATTAGCTGATTTATGGACAAGAAACTTCTATGGTACTGTTCGTATCGATGATGATAAATTAAAAACCATTAAAGAAGAAATTAAAAAAGATAATCTTGCAATTGTATTAACAATGAAAGATGGTAAAACATTACCATTCAATGTTGCGAATAAGCTAACTCCTGAACAACGAGCTAAAATCACAGGTGAAACTACACCACCAACTCCAGCAGTTGTAAACAAGGATGCATTAAAAACCGCAATTACAGAAGCTGAAGCTGTAGATACAACAGGTAAAACTGATGAAACAGCAAAAGCATTAACAGATGCGATTGCAGTGGCTAAAACTGTAAGAGATGATGCTAATGCAACACAGCAACAAGTTGATGATGCAAAAGTAGCAATTGAAGATGCAAAAGCAGCTTTAAAAGATAAATCTACTGTAGATAAAGTTACTGTAGATAAATCTGCATTGGAAAAAGCAATTAAAGATGCGAAAGCATTAGATACAAGCAAAAAAACAGATAAGTCTGTAAAAGCATTAACAGATGCAATTGCAGCTGCTGAAATCGTTTTTGCAAAAGCTGATGCGACACAAAAAGAAGTGGATGATGCTAAAGCAAGAATTGAAGCTGCCAAATCTGATTTAAAAGATAAACCTACTGGTGTGACTATCATTGATTTAAACAAATATAACGACTATACAAATGCATTTTATTATGTAGATAAATCAATTGTTAAGTATATAGATAATGATGTGTATTTCTCTCTTAAAGGTGGATTAATGCATACATTAACGAAAGTACAACAATCTGTGAATAATCACGAGAAAATGGATTTATTATCTGTTCTTGGTGGTTTCCAAGCTGGTTTCAGTATGCCATTAGAAAACTCTACTACTCGTGTAGGTGGTTTCTTCGAATATGATAACAGAAAATTTGGGGATCATAGAGTCGATCATTTTGGTCTTGGTACATCAATGAAGACAGAGAATATTGAAGCATTCTTAAGATATCGTCTTGCAAAATATCGTTCTAAATCTAACCATAACGTAGATGCGTATGTAAATTATCGATATGACTACCAAGCATTAGATAGTTTCCGTATTACGCCAAGTATAGATTTATATATGACATATTCAAGTAAAGTAACCTTAGATAAGGATATTGAATTAGCAAGCCGTTTCGGCGCATTAACAAATGCTGCAGTTCAATTTACTTATATGAATAAACCGATGAATTTTGAAGTTTATATGAAACCTGAAGTAGGATTTGGTTATAATGATCAGTTACTTAAACAAAAACTACCAGCGGGTTATAAGAGAAATGAACTCAAAATTGAAAGAGGCTATTTCAACTATGCTTTAGAGATTGGCGCGAATAAACAGCTTGGAAATGGAGTTAAGTTATTTATCAACACAAGAATGCAGGGTAACAAAACTCATAATCCAGATTACACGGCTAACGTCGGTCTTGGTTATTCTTGGAAATAGTTGATTTAGGCTAAAATAATGTGATAGTTTTTTTAAAAAAGCAACTTTGCATTAAATAATCAAAAAAAACTCACATCTGATATGCACCCCAAAAGTTGAACACAACTTCTGGGGTGCTTTTTTATGAGTAAACTAACTAAGCAAGATAAAATAGATATAGCAAAAGCATTATAATTTGACGTAATTAAAGAGACTATAAAAATAACGGTGTATCCACCTTAATGTTTTTTCTATATTAAAGCAGATACACAGTTATTTTTTTATGTCTCTTCTAAAAATCAATAGGTAAAAATTTACGGTTGTTTTCTGGTAGTGGTGGAACTTGCAAGTAAAATCCCTGCTCTTTGATTGCTTCTAGTACTTTTTGATTTGGGGCGATTTTTAACTGTTTATCTCCCTTAAGATTAAATAACATTGAAAACTGAGGTTTACCAAAAGTGCGTAATAATGCTTCAGGAACTGCATCAAACTGTTCTCTTTTCTCAATATATAAATACATTCCCTCTTTTTTTGAGCTTCTATAAATCGCACAAATCATTGTCTTTTCCTATTATTCGTCATAGTTACTGTATAAATTTGGTGCAAGATTATCAAAGCGAGAGTACTGCCCTTGAAAAGCAAGTTTAACTTTACCAATAGGACCATTACGTTGTTTACCAATAATAATTTCAGCAATGCCTTTTTGTTCTGAATTTTCGTGATAAACCTCATCTCGATAGATAAACATAATTAAATCGGCATCTTGCTCAATAGAGCCTGATTCACGTAAGTCTGAGTTAACAGGGCGTTTATCTGCTCGTTGTTCTAAGCTACGATTTAACTGAGAAAGTGCAACAACAGGAACTTGTAATTCCTTAGCTAAGGCTTTTAATGAGCGAGATATTTCTGCAATTTCAAGGGTTCGGTTATCTGCAAAACCGGGTGCTTTCATTAATTGAAGATAATCCACCATAATTAAACTTAAACCACCACTTTCTTTATAGATACGTCTTGCACGAGAACGCACTTCCGTTGGCGTTAAACTCGAGCTATCATCAATAAAGATATTTTTACGCTGTTGTAAAATTGCCATCGTACTCGAAATTTTTGCCCAGTCTTCATCATCGGTTAGCTGACCAGTACGAATTTTTGTTTGATCTACTCGTGAAAGAGAAGCCAGCATACGCATCATAATTTGATCCGATGGCATCTCAAGACTAAAAATAAGCACGGGTTTGTTGGGTCTTTTCACCATATTGCCATTTTCATCTTTCTCTTCAATATCAAGCAAAGAGGCATTTTCACATAAATTCATTGCAAAGGTGGTTTTACCCATAGAAGGTCGAGCAGCCACAATAATCAAATCAGAAGGTTGTAAACCAGCGGTTCGTTTATTCAGATCCGTAAAGCCAGTTGAAACACCAGTGACCCCACCATTGTCTTTGTTTTTAGACAGTATTTCAATTCGCTCTAAGGTTGAGTTCAGAATATCATCAATTTTTTTAGGTCCTTCATCACTTGAAGTACGTTTTTCCGCAATATGAAAAATAGAGCGTTCTGCTTCATCAAGGACATCTTTAACACTCATTCCTCTAGGATTATAGCTACTTTCTGCAATTTTGTTACTGGCAGTAATCAGCTCTCGACAAATCGCCTTTTCACTGACAATATCTGCATAAGTCAGAATATTGGCAGCACTGGGGGTATTTTTGGAAAGCTCAGCAAGGTAAGCAAATCCCCCTACATCATCCAAAATGCCTCTACTTTTTAAATTTTGATCGAGGGTAATAATATCAATAGGCTGATTATGACGAGCCAATTCTACCATCTGTTCAAAAATAAGACGGTGGGCATAATTATAAAAATCACTGGCTTGAACACGTTCTGCCACATTGTCCCAGTGGGCATTATCTAGCATAACACTGCCTAGAATGGCTTGTTCTGCCTCTAACGAGTGGGGAGCAATATTGATTTGCTCTATTTGTTTATCTGTTGATTTATTCGATGAATATTTAGCCATAGTGTAAACTCATAACAAGCGGTATGATCTTTCTTAAAATTTGCAAATTTTTGATCAAATCATACCGCTTAAAAATTAATTAATATCAAATTCTTCAGTATAAGGAATAATACCTTTTTTCAACATTTTAGATACATCAGAGCTATAATCTGAACCAAAACGAAGTTCAAAATTGACCCCAATGCTATTATCATAATACATATCATCGTCATTTCTAACGGTATTATTTGGTTTTGGTATAAGATGACGTGAAATATAGCCTGATACCTTCCAGCAACAGGTGTTATAGGTAAGCCCGAGTTGACTTTCCACATATTTATCTAAGGCTAAATCTTGATAATGACTCATCATTACGGATACATTATTCGTCACATTCCAACCGAGTACAATACCTGCCTGTTTGATATCTTGATTATATGTTCCTCTACCTTTGCTTAAGTTTTGGTCAATATAATTTTGACTTGCATAACGATAGTTTAGCTGTACTACTTTATCGTGATCAGGCTTATATTGTAGAGAAAGATTAGCCAGTGAGGTTTCTTTTAAACGAGTGTCATATTGGTAGCTTCCATTTAAGTTCCAATTTTTATCAAATCGCCAGTTTGTTTCTAACGCCCAAGAGGTTGAACGGTGCGTATCACTGTTTGGGCTTTCATTATCAATACGAGAGTTAGATAAATAATAGATTTGTCCTAAGCTTAAATTAAAATATTCTTGCCCTGTTTTCTCTTTCATAAAGCGAGTAGTGGCACCTAGTGTAATTTGGTTGGCAGAGGCAATACGATCTAAACCGCTGTAACGACGATCACTAAACAATGAAAAATAATCTTGTTGTCTGAGCATTGAATCATAGCCTAATCCTAAACTATGATAGCGTGTTGTACCGATTTTATGCTGATTTCTATAAGGGCGATATAAATATTGAATTTGTGGTTCTAAAGTTTGGTCAAAGCCTTTAAACAATTGTTTATCTGCCTCTAAAATCGTTTTAAAGTTGACTTTAAATTGTGGTAAAACACGTGTTATATGAGATTTCATAGTATCCGCTTGTTTTTTGCCCGACTTTTGCCAATATTGAGTGGCATAAAGTTTGGTTTCTAAATTGACACTCGCATACTTATTACTCAGTGGTAAATTAAGGGTTGGCTCAAGATGTAAACGCCAAGCGGTTGGCATTTCGTCACTGTCATTGTCAAAATAAGTGAGCTGAGAATAAAGACTGAAATCAGCATTTTTCCAAATATTATCTTGATAATAATTAAATTCAATTTGTGGTAATGCACGATAAGGTTTTGCCCCGTCTTCATCAAAAACTTGGAATTTTTTCCCTGCAATAGAGAGGTTATAATTAGGCTGATAATAGCTTAATTTAATATTTTGGGCGACGTGTCCATCGGTACTACTACCATAAGCAGAATTAAAATGAGAAAAATATTGTTTATCACTCACTCTGGTATAATCCATACTTAATCGCCAATCAGAAAGGAAACTGACATTGTGCTTCCAATAAAATAGGTGACGCGAGTGATCTTCGTTATCCCAGTTATGATAACGATCTTTTTTCATATATTCAGCCGCAATAGTACCTTGCCCTAATTTTGTTAAATAACGAAACTCAGGGCTAATTTGCCAACCACGATGAGAGTAGTAAGTTGGGGTAATTGTCATATCCATATTGGGTGCAATGTTCCAATAAAATGGCATTTTTAACATTAGCCCTGTTCGACTAGAATGGCTATAACTTGCAGTCAGTAATCCTGAGCGACGACGATCGCCAAGCGGAATTTGTAAATAAGGGGTATAAAATACAGGAACACCTAATACTTTTAAACGCGCGTGCCACATTTCAGCATATTCTTTATCTATGTATTGTGTCATTTCACTGGCATCAATTTGCCACGAATTATCATTAGGCAAACAAGCGGTATAAGTCGCATTTTTTAAAATACGCGTATTATTACGTAATTTAACCTTTTTCGCACTTCCTCGTCCTTGACGTTCCATAAGATGATAATCGACATCAGATAAATTGGCATTTTTTGTCGCTAAATCTAATGATGCCGTTTTACCAGAGGCATTGATTCCTCCATCTTGATAATCAAACTGTTCATCAAGTTTAACAAAACGTCCTTGTTGATTTTGGCTCACCGTAATTTGTTGAGTATTAATGGTTCGATTACCTTGTTTGATGATGACATCACCCGAGTAAATCGCATTCTTATGTTGGTTAAGTGTGGCAGAATCAGACTCAATATAAACAGGTAAATTTCTTTGATCCCCCGTTACTTTCTCACCAGTAAAATGAGGCACATTCAGTAAGCACTGTGTTTTAAGATCGGCTTGAGCATATTGACTATGTAATGCGAACATAATAGCAATAGAGAGTAAAGTATAATTGTTTGGCTTCATATAATTTATCCTAAATAATTCTTGAAAATTGTTGTCTTCTTGCGGAGCCTCTTGAATATATATCAAAACAGAGACAAATATTGCGAATAAGTAAACGTCCTTTCGGTAATACCGAAATGCCTGTTTGAGTAATTTCCAGCAGCTGATCTTCTACTAAAGGAGTCAGTAATTGTAGGTCTTCTTGAAAATAATCCTTAAAATTAATATTATAGATTTCTTCCAAGCGGTCATATTTTAATGAAAAATTACAAATTAACGCTTTGATAACATCTCGACGAATGCAATCATCTTTTGTCATCATTAACCCTTTATGCAAAGCGATATTATTTTTTTCTACTTCTGCATAATAGGTTTTAAGATCTTTTTGATTTTGAGCATAGCTATCGCCTAATAGACTAATTGCTGATACACCCAACCCTAATAAATCACATTCTTCTTGTGTAGTATAACCTTGAAAGTTACGATGTAAAATCCCTTTTTTTTGAGCAATGGCTAATTCATCATCAGGTTTGGCAAAGTGATCCATTCCAATAAATTGATAGCCTGATTTTCCTAAAAATGAAATCGTATTTTGGAAAATGCTCAGTTTTGTTTCAGGTGAAGGTAACATCTCATTTTTGATTTTAACCTGTGCGGCAAAACGACTCGGTAAATGAGCATAGTTAAACACACTCATTCGGTCAGGATTTAATTCCACTACTTTTTCAAGAGTGTGTAAAAAACTTTCAAGTGTTTGTTTTGGCAAACCATAAATTAAATCTAAATTAACGGAAACAAATCCTAGCTCTCTCGCTCGTTTAACCAACGCAAAAATAAAATCTTCGTCTTGTTCACGATTAACTAATTTTTGTACTTCTTTATTAAAATCTTGTATACCCATTGAAAGACGATTAAAACCAATTTTATAAAGATGATCAAGCATATCCAGTTCAATTTCACGAGGATCCATTTCAATACTGATTTCTGCATTATCACTTACATTGAAATTATCCTCTAATAAATTCATTAAACGAGTAGATTGGGCTTCATCTAAGTAGGTTGGTGTCCCCCCTCCCCAATGAATTTGAGTGACATTACGATTTTTAAACAACGTGGAACGGGCTAAAATTTCTTTTTCAAGATAGTCTAAATAAATATCGACTTTATGACGATGACGAGTAATGGTTTTATTACACGCACAAAAATAACAAAGTTTATGGCAAAATGGAATATGCACATAAAGGGATAGCGGACGTTTAGGATAACGTGCGACAGCGGTTTTAAAATTATCATCAGTATAATTTTCGCTAAATTCTAACGCTGTTGGATAAGAAGTATAGCGAGGACCTGAATGATTATATTTTTGGATCAGATCGTGATCCCAAACAATATCCGTCATTAAAATTTTTCCATTTCAATCAAAAGTTTACGTAATTCTTGCTTAATGTTATCTTGATATTTTATTTCTGCATTCTCACGTTCTAAATCTAATTTCATTCTTTGATTACGAGCGAGATTTTTACGTTCCTCTAAAATTGGCATCTCTTCGACAACTTTAAATAGCGCCCACATTGAAGTAAAATTTTGCAATTTTGGTTGCCCTAATACATCTAATAAAGGTTTTAAGCGACGAACCCCTTCAGATAAATTGCATTGGTCTGCGAGCATTGAACGAGCAATAATATCAATACTGTTTTTTATATTTAAAAAACGCTCTTTTTTAGCGGTTTGAATAAATTTTTTCTGTTTATGTAATTTAAATAGCAATGATAATGCATAGCCAATCAATGCTAAAATAATCAACAAAGCAAGGATAATCACAAAAAATCTAAACATCACTTTTTCCTAACGAAATTCATTCAAGTTAGCGGTTTCAAATTGACGAAGTAGGGCATTATCATCTTGTTCCTCTTCCTCAATACCTAATTCTGTCATCAACTCATCGACACGATCTAAACATTCGTCCACAAATTTTTGATCTTCAGTGGATAATGTTTTACCCTTTTCTAAATCATCCAGAAGTTGATGTAAACACTCATTATTTTCTAATTGTGTTAATTCTAATTCAGGGGCAAGGGTTGGTTTTTGTTCCACCTGTTCTGGCGTTTTTTTCATTGGCGGAATAACTTTTCCTTTTTCAGGTTTATTCACAAATTCCACCATTAACGGCACTTTCTTTTTACTGCCTACACGGGGATCTTTTTTCTCCTGTGAAGTCAATTTTTTGTTCTCTAAAGTCACATTATGACGAGCTCCAGAACTTAATCCTTTATGCTTTTTCTTTTTTTTGTCAAGACGAGCTTGAGCATCTAATTCATAGCGATTTTTCTGTTTTTTACTTATGTGACAAGCGTTTAAAGAGCAAGCATTATCGCTTTTTCTTGCGGGCATAATATCACTGATTTTGCGTGTTTTTTTCTTATGAGCCATAGTATTTTCTGTTAGTGAGTTATTTTTAATGTAATTTTTATAAAATATGATCGTGCATTATAGCATAACCAATATTATTAATGTTGAATTATAATTATTTTTTGTGAAAGTTTACGATTGTCTTGATAAAACATAGCGGTGACATCAAATCGAAAATTTACAAATTTAATATTCAATGTATAGACGTAGCATACTATGTCTATATGAATGTATTTTTAAATAAATATGTTATAGATATTTTACTATTTGTTTTTTTATTTAAACATAGCGGTAACATCAATTAGAAAATTTACAAATGTAATATTCATTTAAAAATTTAAAAAGTCATTTTAATATATTGCTTGTTTATTTAACTTATTGTTTTTATTGTATTTAACTAACTAACTAACTAACTAACTAACTAACTAACTAACTAACTAACTAACTAACTAACTAACTAACTAACTAACTAACTAACTAACTAACTAACTAACTAACTAACTAACTAGCTAACTAACTAGCTAACAATAATTTAACCTAAATAGAGTGATTGATTAGGCATATTTCGTTGTTTTTATTTACTTTATCTGCTTTTTTTATTTGCTATCATATTGTTATAGATGTTAATATAACAAGAATATATTTATTTTAGATACTAAAAAAATACCATTATTGGTGTTCGCAAGTTCATTTCAGGAGAACAACTATGAACAAAGTTTACAAAGTTATTTGGTGCAATGCTACACAAACATTCGTTGCTGTATCAGAGTTAAGCAAAGCAAGAGGGAAATCATCTACTACAACAGTGGGAAGTGTGGGGCGTTCTATTTTACCAAATTTCAAATTGGCGACATTGAGTTTAGCATTAATAACTGCACTTGGACTTGTCGGGCAGAGTTATGCGGCATCTAGAAATTTAATAGAGCATTTTGGGAAAAATGAGGGAGATGTTACTTCTTCATTAGCTATAGGGGATGGTTCTTTAATCAAACAGGGGAATGATCCAGATGTCTCTCGAATAACTCAGGCGATTGCTATTGGTATTGGTGGTTCTGATGTAACGGGTAAGAAAAAAGGGGCTATTGTATATGGCGATCAATCGATAGCTATTGGTGGAGATGTTGAAGCAAGAGGAAATTCAAGTATTGCAATAGGTGGTGATGACACTGATAAGGTTGCAGCGAAAAGAATAGAGTTTCATCTACAATCCATAAAGGAAGATACTGGTCAAATAGAGGATCTTGTAAGTAATAAAGACATTAGTAGCATATATAGAGAGGCTACAGGTAAGAATTTGCAAAATATTCACGGTAAACAATACCCAAGAACTGCTTCAGGTGGAGGTGCCATTGCTATTGGTGCTAAGACACAGGCATTGGGTTATTTAAGTACAGCACTTGGTGTTGGGTCTTATGTTGATGAAGACGCAGTTATGGCTACAGCATTAGGTGTTGGAGCAGATGCAAGTAAGATAAATTCAGTTGCATTAGGTGCTGGTTCAGAAACGGATCAAAATGCAAGAACTTGGACAGCTTCTACAATACAATCTTTGGATGAAAATGGTAATGCCATAGATGGGAAGTTTATTACTTATCATAACTTTTCTAAACGAGCTGTCGATTTAAATTTAGGTGATTATGTTTCTGTTGGTAAACAGGGCTATGAAAGACAAATTAAAAATGTGGCTCCAGGTGAGGTTTCTCCAATTTCAACAGATGCTATTAATGGTTCACAACTAGCGGCAGTTGCAGGACAAACACAGGGTGCAATACAGAAATTAAAAGATGGTGGTATTGATACTTATTTTCACGTAAATGAGGGTGGTCAAGGAAGTCAAAAAGAGGGAGATGCTACAAAGAACTTAGGTGGTATTAGGGATAAAGCTGGGGCAAAAGGTAATTATTCTATAACTGGCGGTGTTGAAGCCGTCGCTAGTGAAAAGTTTGGAATAAGTCTTGGTTATAAAAGTTCTGTATTAAAACAAAATGGTGTTGCATTGGGATCTAATTCATCGGCTACGGAAAAATATGGCGTTTCTATTGGTTCGTTTGCAAATACAAGTAAAGTTGGTGCAGTTGCACTGGGTCCTTCAGCAAATGCTTCTGTTGAAAGAGGGGTAGCGCTTGGTGCGAATTCAAATGCTGACCGTGAAGGTTTTGCAAGCGGAGTAACAGTAGAAACTGCGGATAATGCCACTTTTGGTGGTAATAAAGTTTATGCAATGCGTTCAGCACTTGCTGGAGATAAAACAGGTGTTGTGAATACCGTTAGTACTAATGATACAGGCGCTGTTTCTGTTGGTAGTGCTGAAAGAAAACGTCAAATTATTAATCTTGCAGCAGGTTCAGAAGATGGAGATGCAGTAAATGTTGCTCAATTAAAAGCGGTGGCAAATACAACAGAAGGGTATTTCCACACTAATGATGGTACAACAACTCAAGCTACAGGTGATGCTGATACCAATTTAGGTTTTATTAATGAAAAAGCAGGTGCGACAGGTACACATTCTGTAACCGCAGGTGTTGATGCAAAAGCAACAGGAAATTTCGGTTCAATGGCTTTAGGGTATCAAGCTTCTTCTTCAGAAGATGGTGCTGTGGCGATTGGTCAAGAATCGGTATCTAAGGGTGCTAGTTCAGTGGCAATAGGATATGACACTTCAGCAACTGATATTGGGGCGATAGCATTAGGAAGAAAAGCGGTATCCGATCATAGTGGAATTGCAATGGGGAATGAATCTCACTCGCAAGGTTTAAGTGGGATTGCTGTTGGTTATCAATCTGTAGCAATAGGGGATAATACTGTTGCTGTGGGAAAACAGACCAATGTTGTTGGTCGCAATAGTACTGCTGTTGGTTTTCAAGCAAAAACCAGTGATCAGCTTAGTACGGCATTAGGACAGTATGCTTGGGGTAAAGGATTAGAGAGTTTGGCAGTGGGGTCATTTACTAAAGCAGCGGGATCTCAGAGTATTGCGATAGGGAATGATGTACACGCTGATGGAGAAAGAACCATTGTTATAGGGAGTCGTGAAAGAGGAACTGATAGCTATGATGCTGTTAATGACTCAGCAAGTTCAGGAAATATGGCAATTGCTATCGGTAGTGGTAAGACGCTTAAGTCTAATGATAAATTAGCAGAAGCAGATGGCGATTATTCTATCGCATTAGGCACCAGTGCAAAAACTGAAACAACGGCGGTTGAAGGTATTGCAATTGGACGTGGAGCGAATGTTACAGGTGAAAAATCTATTGCTATTGGTTCTGGAAATACGGTAAGCGGTAATAACTCAGGTGCCTTTGGTGATCCAAGTACCATCAGTGGTGATAATTCTTATAGTTTTGGTAATAATAATACTATTGCAAATACGAATACTTTTGTATTAGGGAATAAGGTGACAACGGTTACGGATAATTCTGTTGTTTTAGGTAACCTTTCCAAAGATAAAGTCGCTGTTGCAGTGAGAGAGGGAATTGTTAATGGTGTGACTTATGGCGCTTTTGCAGGCGTTGGTGCACCAGCAAATGGCGTGGTGTCTGTGGGTGATGTAGGGAAAGAAAGACAAATTGTGAATGTCGCACCCGGTGAAATTTCAGCAACATCAACCGATGCAATCAATGGTTCTCAATTACACGCCGTCGCCAAAAAATCAGCGTGGACACTTCAAAAAGACGGTGAAGATGTAGATAAAGTGGCGGGTGATATTGTCAATTTTGCAAAAGGCAAAGGTGTTTCTGTTAATATTACCAAAGAGGAAGGAAAAGATGGGAAACCAGATGTGAATACTATTACTTTTGATATTGATTCAAAAGGATTACCTCAAACAAAAGTGGCTGAAGGTAAAAATATTGAAGTAACGCCTGAGTTTGATAGTCAAACAGGCAATACAACTTATACTGTTGATGGGCATAAAACTACTGTTACTAAAGGGGATATGATTGATGTTGAATATACCCCAAGTAATAATGGTTTTGATCACGATTATAAAATTTCATTAAATGAGGATACACAAAAGAAAATTAATGCACTGAGTAAAAAAGTATTTGGCTTAAATGCGGATAATCTGGCAGAACAATCAATAAAATTAGGGGATACGATTAATATCCGAGCAGGTAATGCAGATGATACTTCAACCAAAAATCTAAAAACAGAAGTGAATGGTAGCACTGTTACTATTAGTATGAAAAATAAACCTGTTTTTGAAGAAGTAACAGCGGATAAAGTGACAATAAAAGATGCTCCAACAAATGGAACAGATGCGATTAATAAAAAGTATCTTGATGATCAATTAGGTAATACCTTTAAACTGACCGATCAATCTGGTGACTCAACGGCAACGCAGACACTAAATAAAGAAGGTGGCTTAGACTTTAAACTTGTTGGTGAAGAGGGTATTGAAACTAAAGCAGTCGCAGGAAGTAATCAAGTTAAAATTAAACTTGATACTGAAACAAAAGCGAAGATTGATAAAGTTAATACTATTGAAACGGATGTTACCACATTAAAAGCGGCTAAAAAAGACTTAACGGATGCAGTTGATAATTTAGGGAATAATACCATTCAGTTAGCAGGAAATGATGGTGAAACAAAAACTAATCCACTTAATCAACAAGGCGGTATCAAGTTTAATATTGAAGGTGAGAGCGGTGGTGAGATTGTAACCGAAGCCCAAAAAGCCAATAAAGTTGTACTTAAATTAAATAAAGCAACAAAAGATAAATTAGCTAAATTGGATGAAGATAAAAACTTATCTGATAAAGCGGATAATGATTTATCAAATATCACCGATGATGGTAAGAAAAATATTACTAAGTTAGGTACCATTGTTGAAGCTGCGGATAACAGTGTTGATGTTTCCGCTCCAGAAGTCGATCCAACAACAGGACAAAAAACCTATAAAGTAAAAGTTGCAACCACAACTTTAGCAACTGATCCAACTGGAAAAGTCACCGCACCGACAAGCGCAGACGCAACTAAAATTGCGACAGCAGGTGATGTAGCAAATGCAATAAATAAGGCAAGTCATAAAGTTAAAGGCTCAAATTCGAGTGATGTGATTACAGCAAAAGATGGCGAAGCATCTATCAAAGCAGGTGATCAACTTCATATTGAAGCAGCTAAAAACTTAGAACTAAAAATGGATGGTAAAAAAATTCAGCTAACGACAGCAAAAACAGTTGAATTTGATAATGTTAAAGTTGGTGATGTTGAATTAGATAAAACGACAGGCATCAATGCGGGTAATAAAAAAATTAAAGGCGTAGCCGCAGGGGAAGATCCAACAGATGCGGTTAATAAAAAACAACTTGACGATTTAGTTGCAATATCGAAAGAAGAAGTGACCGCTGGTGATGGCGTCTCTGTTGTAAAAACAGATGCAACAGCAACCAAAGGGGCTTCATTTGAAGTGGCGATTAAAACTGATGGTAAAACAACTGAAATTGATAAAGATGGTAATATTGTGGTGAAAACCGCACCATTAACAACCAATACTGATGGAACAGTAGTAACACCAACAGGTGATGCGGCTAAATCTATTGCAACAGCAGGCGATGTAGCGAATGCAATTAATAATGCAGGTTGGAATTTACAAGAAAGTGGTCAGCCAAGAGATAAAGTAATTGCAGGCGATACCGTAAACTTTGTTGATGGGGAAGGGACAACAGCATCTGTGGTTACAACCAATGATAAAGTAAGTGTAATCAAATATGATGTTAAGCTTGATGAAAACACCTTTGAAGTTGATCCAGCAACAAATAAAATCAAAGCCAAAACAACAACATTAACACCAGTAACTACAGGTGATAATGCGGGTAAAGTGGCTGAACCAACAGGTGCTGATGCAAATAAATTAGTGACTGCGGGTGATATTGCAACTGCGATTAATTCAGCCAGTCATAAAGTTAAAGGAACAAACTCTCAGCTTCAAGTTACTAAACAAGATGGAGTAACAACAATTGCAACGGGTGAAACCTTAGAAATTGAAGCGGGTAAAAACTTGGTGCTTAAAGCAGATGAAGGAAACAAGAAACTTCAATTATCTACTGCAAGTGACGTTGAGTTTGATAAAACAACTGTGGGTAATGTTGTAACAGATAGTACAACAAATAAAATCACTGGTTTAGAGGCAGGAACGAATGATGAAGATGCCGTAAACTTTAAACAATTAAAGGATAATGCACAGTCAATTGCGAACACCTTAGGTGGTGGTTCAACGGTTAATCCTGATGGTTTTATTACCTCACCAACACTTGAAGTGGTTGATCCAGTTACTGGAAACGATACGGAACCAACTACGGTTGCAGGAGCAGTGAAAAACCTAAGTGACGCAGTAAATAATCCGTTATATGTAAAAGCAGATGTATTAGAAGGAACGGCAAAAGAAAAATCAAGTGCACAAAAACTTGGTTCAACACTTCAAATATTAACAGGTAAAACCTCTGATGGTACATCTGGTGATAATTTAGAAACTAAAGTTGAAAATGGAAAAGTCACCATTTCAATGAAAGATAATCCTTACTTTGAAGAAATTCAAGCAGGTAAAAAAGATAGTCCAATTACTATTGGTGCCAAAAATGGTAAAAATGTAATTTCTGGACTAGAGAGTACATTACCAACTGGAGATACCAATGCAACTGCCCCAACATTAACTGATGCGCAAAAAGGTCAAGCGGCAACATTGGGCGATATAATGAATGCAGGCTGGAACTTGCAAGAAGATGGTAATGCACGTGACTTAGTGAAATCTTATGATACTGTTAATTTTGTGGATACAGATACGGTTGAAAATACCATTGTTACTACAGATAACAAAGTGAGTGAAATTAAGTTTAATGTAAAAACAACGCAATTAACCACTAATGATGCAACGGGTGAAATCACGTCGCCAACTGGAGATGATGCGAAAAAACTGGTGAATGCAGGCGATGTAGCGAATGCAATCAGTAAATCTGGTTTTGTATTAACGGCAGAAGGACAAGACGGTAGTGTTGTTAATCCGGGTGAAACTGTTGATATGAAAAACACTGATGGCAATATTGTGATTAGTAAAGTGGATACTGATAATGATGTAAATTATGATCTTGCAAAAGAATTGAAAGGATTAACATCAGTTGAAACAGTCGATGCAGCGGGCAATAAAACGGTTCAAAATGGAGCAGGCGTTACTATTACACCAAAAGATGCCACTAAAAATCCAGTATCATTAACTAAAGATGGTCTAGATAACGGTGATAACAAAATTACTGGCGTGGCAAAAGGTGATGTTAATGCGAACTCAACGGATGCAGTGAATGGTGCTCAATTGCACGAACTTGCAGAAAAACCAATAAGTTTTGTCGGTAATGGCACAGAAGCAGATAAAATTACGAAAAAACTGGGTGAAACCTTAACGATTAAAGGTGGCTTGGCGAATGATGATGAGGCGTCTGATATTAATACTTTTGTTAAAGAAGACAATGGTGAATTAGTCATTAAATTCTCTGATAAACCAGTATTTGATGAAGTTACCGCAAAAGATGGTCTAACCATTGGTAAAGGTGGCGATGCGATTAATATGGCACCAAGTAAAACTAAAACAGTTGGTGGTACAGAAGTGCCAGCGGTTGATATGGATGGCAAAACCTTTACTGGCTTGGCATCTAATTTACCTGATACGAATACAACAAAAGGTGAAAAACCAAATGACTTAGTTTCATCAAATGCAGCAACACTTGGTGATGTATTAAATTCAGGTTGGAATTTACAAGTTGAAGGTGCGGATGCAGACTTTGTTAAACCTTATGATACTGTAAACTTTGTTGCAAAAGAGAACAGTGGTATTACTGTTACTGAAAAAGCAGATTCAACAGGCACTAAAACAAATATAGAAATTGGTTTAGAGAAAGGTGAAATTACTTCTTCACCAAATGCACAAGGAACAAATGGTTTTGTAACAGGAATTCAAGTCGCTGAAGCAATCAATAATTCTGGCTTTAAATTAAAAGCTCAAAAAGGTGATGGAGAGCTGGGTACATCTAGTACTACAGAGACTGATCACGAGCTTATCAATCCAAATGATGAAGTAATTATTGAAGCAGATAAAAATATCAAAGTAACACAGAAAAAAGGTGTTATTGAGATTGCAACCAAAGATACTGTTGAATTTGACAATGTTAAAGTTGGTGATGTTGAATTAGATAAAACTAAAGGCATCAATGCTGGTGATAAGAAAATTACAGGTGTTGCTCCAGCAACAATTGGTGATAATTCAACAGATGCGGTCAATGGTTCACAACTTAAAGATTTGGCGGATCAATTAGGTTTAACACCTGATGCAACAGGTAATGCTTTTGCTACACCAACATTAACTCAAATAGAAAATGCAGATGGAACAAAATCGGCTGCAGCAACTAATTTAGTGGATGGTGTAAATCAGGTAACAGCAAAAGTGAATGAAGGTATCAACTTCGGTGCAAGTAACACAACTAAGGGCAATCAAAAATTAGGATCAACCCTTGAAGTGGTTGCGAGTGATAAAGTTGCTGGCGAAACTTATTCGGAGAAAAATCTCACCACGACATATACAAAAGATGCCGATGGTAATGGTAAGATTTTAGTTGAAATGAATGAGAAACCAGAATTTAAAGAAGTCTCTATTGAAGGCTCAACGGTTAAATTAGCTAAAGACGGTTTAGATAATGGTGGAAACACAATCACTAATGTTGCAGCGGGCGATGATGATACAGATGCAGTCAATGTATCTCAATTAAAAGACGTTGCTAATCAGGCTGCGGATAATAATCCATTTGAATATACCAATGTAGATGGTGATAAATTAGTTAAAGTGGGTGATAAATACTTTAAAGCTGGCTCTGATGGTAAACCAACTACAGAAGAAGTTGCAAAAACTGATGTAAATGTATCCGCTAAGGGTGATGCTAAACCATTGAATAACATTAAGAGTGTAATAGGTAATAACAATGGTGATGGTGCAATTACTGCGGATAAAGCAAAAACTGCAGTAGGTGATTTATTGACCAAAACAGGTGACTTAAATCAAGCAGCCACAGCAGGTGATTTACAGGCTTTAGCACAAGCAGGTTTAGACTTTGCGGGTGATAACGGTGCTGATACTACTATTCATAAAGAATTAGGTAAAAAACTGGATATTATCGGTGGAGCAGATAAAACCAAATTAACAGAAAATAATATTGGTGTAAATGCTGTTGATGGTAAGTTAAAAGTACAACTTGCGAAAGACTTAAAAGGTCTTGATTCTGTGGTGTTAGGTGACACAACAGGTGATGATGTTGTTTCAATGACCAAAAATGGAATTAATGCAGGTAATAAGAAACTGACGGGTGTGGCTCCTGCAACTATTAGTGATGCCTCTACTGAAGCAGTAAATGGTTCGCAAATTAAAGGAATATCTGATTCTATTGCTAACGCTTTAGGTGGAAACACAACAGTAAATCCTGATGGTACAATTTCTGCACCAACATTTACATTAACAAATGGAAATCCAGTAGATGGTGGAACGACTACATATAATAATGTAGGCGAGGCATTAAATGGTTTAAATGAAGCAGTAACGAAACCAATAACCTTTAAAGCGGATGAAAATGCTGATACTGGTGCTGATGGTTCACAACAAAAATTAGGTTCTGAATTTGAAATCTTGGCAGGCAATGCGACAGAAACATCAACGAAGAACTTAAAAACAAAAGTTGAAGACAATAAAGTTACTATCTCTATGTCTGAAAAACCAATCTTTAAAGAAGTAACTGCGGAAGATAAATTAACTATTGGTACTGGGGATAATGCAATAGTATTAGAACCAACGAAAACAACGGCATTAAAAAATGGTGCACAATCTCCTGTCAATGCACTTGATATGAAGGGTTCAACCTTTACAGGTCTTGCAAGTAATGTCGCACCAGTAACGAATGAAAACGCAGTCATTAATCCTAATTTCTCACCTGCACAACAATCGAATGCAGCAACATTAGGTGATCTATTAAATACTGGTTGGAATTTGGAAGTTGCAGGGGCACCAGCAGACTTTGTTAAACCTTATGATACGGTAAACTTTGTCGGAAAAGAGGGTGTGACAGTTACTGAAAAAACAGATTCAACGGATAAGAAAACCACTATTGAAGTAGCAATAGCTAAAGGTGATGTTACCGCTAATGCGGATACTGGAATTGCAGAAGCAGGACAACCAGATGGCTTTGTAACAGGTCTGCAAGTTGCAGATGCGATTAACTCAGCATTCTGGAAAACAGGAACTGGAGCTTCAGAAAAAGGTGGCGTAGTTGAACCAGCAGATGAAGTTAAAGTTAAAGCTGGAAGTAAAGTAGAATTTACATCTGGTAAAAATATGAAAGTGAAACAAGTTAATACTGCTAATGGTGTTAAATATGTTTATGCGACTAAAGATGATGTTGAATTTAACTCTGCAAATATCGGTGGCGTAGAAATTAGTAACGATGGTATTAACTTAAATGATAAGAAGATCAAGGGAGTTAAGAAAGGAACTGATGATACTGATGGTGTAAATTTAGGTCAAATTAAAGACATCTCTAATTCAGTTGCGAATACATTCGGTGGTAAAAAAGTAGTTAATCCAGATGGAACGGTATCAACTGAGTTTGATGTTCCAGGATTAACAGGTGGACCATTTGATAATGTTGGCGAAGCACTGAAAGGTTTAGGTGATGAATTAGACAAAGGTCACGAATTCCAAGGTGATTTTGCTGATGCTTCAGATGTAGATGGGTTCTTAAAACGTAAACATGGTGAGCGTTTAATTGTCAAAGGTGGAAAAACGGTAGCTAGCGAATTAACAGAAGGAAATATTGGAGTAGAAACATTCTCTGATAATACAATGTGGATTAAGTTAGCTAAAGACTTAGAACTTACCGCTGAGGGTAGCGTCAATTTTGATGGAACTAATCTTGATAAAGATGGTTTAGAAATTAAAGATGGTCCTAAATTTACTAAGACTGATATTGATGCAAGTGGTTTACAAATTCACGGTGTTAAAGCAGGTGAGCAAGGAACTGATGCAGTTAACGTATCACAATTAGAAAAAGCTCAAGCAGCAGCTAAAACAGTTGTTAAAAAAGGCGATCATATTGCAAGTGTTGTTAAAAAAGATGGCACTGCTACAACACCTGATGAATACACCATAAATGCAAAAGATATTAAATCAGGCTCTGAGGGATTAGATGTTGTTGAAGCAGCTGATAAATTTACTATTGACTTGAGTCAAGCTAACAAAGATGCCTTAGAAAATGCAAAAAATGGTTTCTATATAACCGCTGATAATGTAACAAATGGTGTTTCTGATGTAACAAAAGATAATGTTAAATTAGATGATCGCCCAGTTAAGTTTACTGGTGGTGATAATAACCCTAACATTGTTACTACGGTTGATGATAATGAAATCACTTTTGATTTAGCAAATACCATTACGGTAGGTAATTCAAATGCAGGCGGTAAGCCAGTTGTTATAAATGGCGAAAAAGGTGAAATCACTGGATTAACGAATACAACATTTGATCCTAGTGCAACTTATAATGATAAAAAAGCAGCAACAGAAGAACAGTTGAAATCTGCTTATGATCAAGTTAAGAAAGTAGGTGAAGATTATGCTGATAGTAAGACATTTGGTTTAAAAGGTGCTGACGGCAAAAAAGTTGAAAAAGCAGTTGATAATGTTATTGAAGTCGTTGGTGCGGATAGTAATATCTCAACAGCAGTGAAAAATAATAAATTGATGATTAAACTTGCTGATACCTTAACAGATATTAAGAAAGTAACAGGTTTAGACGATCATTTATCGCCTGTAACCGATGAAACTAAGCAAGGTGTTAAACCAACTGATTTGGCAACAATAGGTAAAGATGCGGCAACGATTAATGATTTAATGAATGCAGGTTGGAACTTAGAAGTTGCTGGAGAAGAAAAAGACTTAGTAACCGCTTATGATACCGTTAATTTTGAAGGTGAAGGTCCTGTAACTGTTACTCACGAAGCAAAAGATGGTAAGCAAAATATCAAGATTGGTATTAAGAAAGGTGAGTTAGAAACAGACGCCAATGGTAATGTGATTGCTAAACCAGAAAAAGATGGTTTTGTAACAACACAAGATGTGGCAGATGCGATTAATAGTACAGGCTTTAACTTATCTACTAATGGTACGGATGCTAAACTTATCAAATCTGGTAACAAAGTAGATATGAAAAATACGGATGGAAATCTTGTTATTTCTCATAAAGACATTGTTGAGGCAGGTAAAGTTATTGGACAAGAAGTTAATTACGATTTAGCAAAAGATATCAAGGTTGATACGGTTGTTGCTAAGAAAGGATTAACAGTTGGTGAAGGTGCTGATGCGATTACCCTAGCACCAGCTAAAACAACTAATATTAATGGAGTTAATAACCAACCAGCATTAGATTTAGGTGGTAAATCAATTACTGGTTTAGCAGATAATCTTGTTCCAACCGAAGGTAAACAAGAACAAGCTGCTCCAAATACAAATGAAGTTAATGGTAAAAATGCAGCCACTGTCAATGATGTGATGAATGCAGGTTTTAACCTCAAAGCAAATGGTGTGGCTAAAGATTTTGTGAAAGCGTATGACACAGTAAACTTTGTTGACGGTAATATGGCTAAAGTTACGATTAGTGATACCAATGAAATTAAAGTGGATGTGGATACAACACAATTACCTGTTGTTTATACTGATAAAGAGGGTAACAAAGTTGCAAAAGGTAAAGATGGATTCTGGCATAAACTAAATGAAGATGGTTCATTAGATTTAGCACAGATAAAACCAGAAGATGTAAAAGCAACAATGCAATCGCCATCGGGAGATACAATAACGGGTACTAAATTAACTAATGTTGCACCTGCTAAACTTTCAGATGACTCTAAAGATGCAGTAAATGGTTCACAACTTAAGAAAGTGGCTAATACTTTAGGTTTAGAATTAAATGATGCAAAAGATGACTTCAAAGCACCTGTATTAAATGTATTGAAAGATGCTAAAGGTTCTGATCAACCTAAACCTGTAACAGTGATTGATGCAGTCAATGGTTTAACAGAGCAAGTCAATGCAGGTATTAACTTTGGTGCAAGTAATACAACGAGTGGCAAACAACAATTAGGTTCTAAACTTGATGTTGTTGCTTCTGATAAGGTTGATGGTCAAACTTATTCAACAAACAATTTAACCACTGAATATGTTAAAGATGCTGAAGGCAATGGTAAGATCACGATTTCAATGAAAGAAAAACCTGTCTTTAAAGAAGTTACCGCAGACAAAATTATTGCGAAGAATGGCTTAAACGTGGGTGATATTGAAATTACACAAGCTAAACCAGATGTTATTACAAAAGGTAGCAAGCCAACAAAAGCACTTGATTTAGGTGGTACAACCTTAACCAATATTGCTGATAACTTAAATGATGGCAATGGTACAAGCGAAAAAGCACCAGCAGATGTTAATGGTAGTAACATAGCAAGTGTGAATGATGTGCTAAATACTGGTTGGAATTTACAAGTTGATGGTGTAGAGAAAGACTTTGTTAAATCTTATGACACTGTAAATTTCAAAGGTGAAAATGGTATTAAGGTTAAACATAATACTGCAAATGGCATAAATGATATTATCATTGCACTAGAGTCGGCTGATTTTGGTAAGGGTAACAATGGTACATCAAGTGGTGCAACCAATGGCTTTATTACCGCACAAAAAGTTGAGGAAGAGCTAGATAAATCTGGCTTTACTCTGACTGCATCAGGTAAGGATGGATCTTTAGTTCAACGTGGTGAGTCTGTCGATCTTAAAAATACCGATAAAAACTTAGTTATTACTAAGGATAAATTAACTAATGATGTTAATTTCGATCTTGCCGATAAAGTTAATGTTAAGGAAAGCTTAACTGTTGGTAATACGGTGTCTATCAGTAAAAACGGTATTGATGCAGGTAAAAAGCAAATTACTAATTTAGCAAGTGGATTAGTTGATAAAGATGGAAAAGCGGTTACAGACCCACATAAAGCAGTAGCAACAAATGCTGTAAATGCAGGTGATTTGGCTACTGTTCAGGATAATGTAAATGGCAATGTTGCAAACATTAATAATATTAACAAAATTATTGGTGGAACAGATACTAATGGGAAGCCTGTTGATGTTTCTGATGCTTTAAAAACTTATGATGTCGAAGGGCAAACAGCAACAAATAATAATACGGTTGTTTCAGCTATTAAAAATATGAATGAGGGTGGTATTAAATACTTCCATACAAATGACGATAGTGGTCAAAAAGTTGGTGGTGCAGTAGCGAATACCGAAGATTCAAGTGCTTCAGGGAAAAATTCTACAGCTATTGGTCGTCAAGCTTCAGCAACAGCTGAAAATACGATTGCCTTTGGTCATGGTTCTCAAGCAACAGCTGAAAATTCAATTGCCATAGGTACGGGCAATATTGTTAATGCTAAACGATCAGGTGCATTTGGTGACCCAAGCTATATCAGTGCAAAAGCGGGTAAAGATGGCAAGGGTAGTGATGTAGAAGGAAGCTACTCTGTTGGTAATGATAATGTTATTAATAGTTCAAATACTTTTGTATTAGGTAATAACGTTAATAATTCAGGGAAGAAAGATACTGATGGAAAACCAGTTGCTCAAGGTGATACTGTTGAAAATTCTATTTATTTAGGTAATCAAACTACTGCGACAAAAGGAAATAGAGCAGGTACACAAAACTTAGATAAACAAGGTAAAAAAGGTAAAACAACTACAGCTGGGGATAGAGGAAAAGTTGAATCAGCTACAGTAGGCAGTATTACTTATGGTGGTTTTGCAGGAGCTCAAGCAAATGGAGTTGTTTCTGTAGGGGCGTCAGGAAATGAACGACGTATTCAAAATGTTGCTGCAGGTGAAATATCTAAAACTTCAACAGATGCTATAAATGGTAGTCAACTTCATGCAACTAATAGAGAAATTGCTAAACTCTCTAATAAATTAGGTGATATGAAATCTGGAATAACTGCAGGCGTTGCGGGTGCTTATGCCGCTGCTGCTTTAGGGCAACCACACGATCCTGGTGCTAGCTCGGTGGGTGTGGCAGTAGGTAATTTCCAAGGAGAGTCTGCATTATCATTGGGTATTTCAACTATTTCTGATAATGGTAAATGGATTTTAAAAGGAATGGTAACTCACGATACACAAAATCATACAGGTGCAGGAGCCAGTGTGAATTATCAGTGGTAAGAGGGAAACTATTGTTAAGTTGAGTTTCTTTGAAGCTCAACTTTTAATAATTGTTAGTTGACTAAATGTACTAGTTAGCTATAATGTAATCGATTTTTAATAAGAGGTTTAAAAAATGAAACTACTAAAATATGCGGGTTTAACCGTAGGTGTGCTATCTTTAATGGCATGTACAAATACATTAAATAAATTTAATGATAATGCTGTATTAGAAAATTCTAATATTGATGATCTTGTTTGGCCAGAACTTGATGAAGCTACACAACGTGAAGGTATCTTTCCTAATTTAGGAAATTTAGATCGTATTGGTCCTGGAGTGACAAAAAAAGATTTGTACTATCTAATTGATCGTCCTCATTTCTCTGAAACTCACGGAGCAAGAGAGTGGGATTATATTCTGAAATTCCGTCAAGTAGATCGTAGTATAAAAATCTGTCAGTATAAAGTATTGTTTGATAGCAATATGGTGGCTCAAAACTTTTATTGGTTACCAAAAGATTGTTTAACAGAGAAATTTGATTTAGCTGCAGATGCATTATTCCCATTCAATCGTGGTGGAGTAAAAGATATTAAACTTGCAGGTAAGCAAAAATTAGATAAATTAGCAGCACACATTACAAGTTTAGGTAATAAAGCTCAAGTACATTTAATTGGTCATACAGATTATATTGGTAGTGATTCATACAATCAAAAATTATCTGAAAAACGCGCAAGAAGTGTTGGTCGTTATTTAGTAATGAAAGGTGTAAGATCATCTAATATCACAACTTCAGGTATGGGTGAAACTCAACCAGTTAAGCAATGTGCTAAAACAACAAAAGCACGTTTAGTTAAATGTTTAGCGCCTAACCGTCGTGTAAGCGTTGAAATTGTTAAACGTTAATTAATAATTTAGTTTTATTTAAAGATAATAAAAAGAGAGTAATTTAATTACTCTCTTTTTTCTATGTCGCTATTTAGTAAAAAATCACAAAATCTCTTTTGCTTTTGCTACTACATTTTCAACAGTGAAACCGAATAGTTTAAATAATTCGCCTGCTGGTGCAGATTCACCAAAGCTGTTCATTCCAACAATACGTCCACCGAAGCCAACATATTTGTACCAGAAATCTGCAATACCCGCTTCAATCGCAACACGTTTGGTTACTGAGCTTGGTAATACACTTTCACGGTATTCTTCATCTTGACGATCAAAGATGTTAGTACAAGGCATTGAAACCACACGTGCTTTTTTACCTTCCGCTGTTAATTGTTCTGCTGCTTTCACCGCTAATTCAACTTCTGAACCTGTTGCGATTAAGATTAATTCAGGTGTGCCTTCACAGTCTTTTAATACATAACCACCACGAGAAACATCTGCTAATTGTTGAGCATTACGATCCATTTGCTCTAAGTTTTGACGAGTAAAGATCAATGCACTTGGACCATCTTTACGTTCAACTGCACATTTCCAAGCAACCGCTGATTCAACTTGGTCACAAGGACGCCACGTGTCTAAGTTTGGAATTAAACGTAATGCAGTCGTTTGTTCAACAGGTTGGTGGGTTGGACCGTCTTCCCCTAAACCGATAGAATCGTGGGTATAAACGAATAATGCACGCTGTTTCATTAATGCAGCCATACGGATTGCATTATGGGCATATTCCATAAACATTAAGAAGGTTGCACCGTAAGGAATGAAACCGCCGTGTAATGCGATACCGTTCATCATTGCTGACATACCAAATTCACGTACTCCGTAGTTGATGTAGTTACCATCAATATTTTTATCCGCACGAATTGGTTTTGAACCAGACCATAATGTTAAGTTTGAGCTTGCTAAGTCTGCTGAACCACCTAAGAATTCAGGTAAGATATGAGCATAAGCTTCTATTGCATTTTGAGATGCTTTACGGCTTGCAATACTTGCAGGGTTAGCTTGTAATTGTTCAATAAATGCTTGTGAATCTTTTGCCCAGTTTTCTGGTAAATCGCCATTCACACGACGTTTGAATTCTTTTGCTAATTCAGGGTATGCCGCTTCATAAGCTGCAAATTTTGCATTCCATTCTTTTTCTGCCATTTCGCCTTTTGCTTTTGCATCCCATTGTGCGTAAATATCAGCAGGGATTTCAAAAGGTTTATGCTCCCAGTTTAAAAATTCACGTGTTGCTTGAATTTCAGCATCGCCTAATGGTGCACCGTGACAGTCGTGAGAGTTTGATTTATTTGGTGAACCATAACCGATAATGGTTTTACAAATAATTAAGGTTGGGCGATCTTTTTCTTCTTTTGCATTTTCAATTGCAAATTGAATTTGTTCTGAATCGTGTCCATCAACATTACGAATAACTTGCCAGCCATAAGCCTCAAAGCGTTGTGCAGTATCATCAGAGAACCAACCATCAACGTGACCATCAATAGAGATGTTGTTATCATCATAGAATGCGATCAGTTTACCTAAACCTAATGTTCCCGCTAATGAACAGGCTTCGTGTGAAATACCTTCCATTAAACAGCCATCACCTAAGAAAGTGTAAGTATAGTGATCAACGATATCGTGACCTTCACGGTTGAATTGACCTGCTAAGGTTTTTTCAGCAATCGCCATACCCACAGCATTAGTGATACCTTGACCTAATGGACCTGTTGTGGTTTCAACACCTGGTGCATAACCATATTCTGGATGACCTGGCGTTTTTGAGTGTAATTGACGGAATTGTTTTAAGTCTTCGATTGAAAGATCATAGCCACTTAAATGTAATAAGCTATAAATAAGCATTGAACCGTGTCCGTTAGAAAGAACGAAACGGTCACGGTTTGCCCATTTAGGGTTAGTTGGATTATGAGATAAAAATTTACGCCATAATACTTCTGCAATATCCGCCATTCCCATTGGTGCTCCAGGGTGACCTGAATTTGCCTTTTGAACGGCATCCATACTTAGCACTCGAATTGCGTTTGCTAGTTGTTTACGATCAGTCATATTTATTACTCCTTTTTGATAATTTGAATTAACCATTAGAATTTAACGTATAATAGTGTAATTTTACACTATTTTTGATAATAAATTTATCATTATATTCAAATAAAGTGTGATCTAAATCACATCAATTATTCATCAATGATTATAAAATCACAAATAATCAAAATAAATCACTTTGGAGTCTCTTTTGATAATAATAAAACATTTTTTTTGAGTGAATAAATAACTTGTTATCTAGCACTATTTTCGGTAAAATTCCGACTTCTTTGGTGCTGAGATATTCTCAGTGTTTTTTAATACGTATGGTGTTGAGGTACAAATATATTTGTATGGCTCAATGGCGATACGGTCTCAACAGAGGTTTTCTATAATGAAACAAGGTATTCATCCTAATTATGAAGAAATTACTGCAAACTGTTCTTGTGGTAATGTTATTAAAGTTCGTTCAACTGCGGGCAAAGACTTAAACTTAGATGTGTGTGGTAAATGTCACCCATTCTATACTGGTAAACAACGTGTTGTTGATACTGGTGGTCGAGTAGAACGCTTTAACAAACGTTTTGCTGTGTTAGGCGGAAAGAAATAATTTAGTTTTATATGATAAACCCCACATTTTTGTGGGGTTTTGTTTTTCTAGCGAATGATCAGACAATTAAAATAAAAAATATTTATTCGTCGTGTGCAATGCCCTAAAACATTTAGGACATTTTAAAAAATGAGAATAAATTATCTTCTACGATTTTTATTATTGTAACGTTGAGTTCTTGGACGTTTTGGTAAAGGCAATAACGCTTCAGGGTCATATTGACTGACTGGAATTTGATGCCCAATATACTCTTCAATTGCCGTTAAATTAGTGGCATAACGCTCACAGGCAAAACTGATTGAATGCCCACTTTCACCCGCACGACCTGTTCGTCCAATACGGTGTACATAATCTTCACAATCATCAGGTAAATCATAGTTAAAGACGTGTGTAACTTGTGGAATATGTAAACCACGAGCGGCAACATCTGTTGCAACTAAAATATCTAAATCACCTTTGGTAAAGCTTTCTAGCAATGCTAAACGTTTTTTCTGAGCAATATCGCCAGTTAAGATACCTACTCGATGTTTATCTGCTTTTAGGAAACGCCATACATCTTCACACTTTTGTTTTGTATTTGCAAAAACAATACAACGGTCTGGCCATTCTTCTTCCATTAAAGTTAAAAGCAGTGCCATTTTATCTTTATTAGAAGGATAGAAAAGTTCTTCTTTAATACGATGTCCTGTGCGTTGTAAAGGTTCAATCTCAATATAGGTTGCTTCATTCATATCTTCATAAGCGAGTTCTCGTACACGCTCTGAAAGAGTGGCAGAAAATAGCATTGTTAAACGGTTTGATGGAGCAGGACATTGACGCATTAAATAGCGAATATCTTTAATAAAACCTAAATCAAACATACGATCTGCTTCATCCAGCACGACCACTTGAATTTGCTCCAAATTAATTATGCCTTGTTTTACATAATCAATGACACGTCCTGTTGTTCCTACTAAAATATCAACACCACTTTCAATGGCTTTTAACTGTTTATCATAACCATCACCCCCATAAGCAAGAGCAACGTTTAAATTACAATTTTGTACAAAAATTTCTGCATCAGCACCAATTTGAACAGCAAGTTCACGAGTTGGAGCTAAAATTAATGCTCTAGGTTGATTAGGTTTTGTTTCAACATTATTGTTTAATAAATGATGAAAAGTAGCAACTAAAAAAGCAATAGTTTTACCTGTGCCTGTTTGAGCTTGCCCTGCAATATCCTTACCTAAAAGAGTGTGAGGAAGTGTTTGTGCTTGAATTGGCGTGCAGAAATCGAAACCTTTATTATCAAGTGCTGTGAGGACATCTTGATGAATAGAAAGATCTTTAAATTGTTGTTCTGTAAGGTGTTTTGACATTATGTTTCTCAAATTTGTAAATTTTAAATAAAATCTTACCGCTTGTTGTAAGATAAAGTTATGTATAAAGATACCATAAATAGAGGAATTTTAGTAGAATTCTATTTAATTAGTTATTGGCTATTCCCTATATTACAGATCAAAATAAATTATGAACTTAACAAAATTTTCTAAAACAGAAGAAGAACTTTTAGCGAAAGCACAATGGTTATCAGGCTTCAGCTTGGGTGAAGTGGCTGAATTTTTAAATATAATTGTTCCTCCTGATTTACGACGTGATAAAGGTTGGGTTGGAATGTTAATTGAAACAGCATTAGGAGCAAAAGCGGGCAGTAAGGCTGAACAAGATTTTGCACATTTAGGGATTGAATTAAAAACTATTCCCGTGAATACTCAAGGGCATCCCTTAGAAACAACATTTGTAAGTCTTGCTCCTTTAACACATAATAGTGGTATTACTTGGCAAAGTTCCCACGTTTGTCATAAATTACAACGTGTATTGTGGATCCCAATTGAAGGGGAGCGACAAATACCATTATCACAACGTCGTATTGGACAACCTATTCTATGGTCACCCACGCCAGAACAAGAAAAACAACTGAAACAAGATTGGGAAGAACTAATGGAATTAATCGTATTAGGACGATTAAATGAAATAAATGCAAAAATAGGGGAAGTATTACAATTACGTCCAAAAGGAAAAAACAGTCGTTCTCTCGCAAATGCTTTTAATCAAAGGGGAGAACAGGTACAATCCCTACCCTTAGGTTTTTATTTACGAAAAGAATTTACCTCAAAAATTTTACACCAATTTTTTAATTAAAAGGAATAGATATGTTTGAATGGATTGCTAATCCAGAAGCGTGGATTGCATTATTAACACTTTCAGCGTTAGAAATAGTATTAGGCATTGATAATATTATCGTTATTACCATTTTGGTATCAAGATTACCTCAACACCAGCATCGATCAGCTCGTATTTTAGGTTTGGGATTAGCGATGATTACCCGAATCTTATTATTGCTTTCACTAGCTTGGATGGCTCGTTTAGTTGATCCTTTATTCTCATTTTTAAATATAGATATTTCAGGGCGAGATCTCATTTTAATTTTAGGTGGATTTTTCTTAATTATAAAAAGTGGGAGTGAATTGAAAGAGGCAGTGAGTGGTAAAATTCATAGTAATGTTTCCTATAAGGCTAGAAAAGCTAATTATATAATGACCCTTATTCAAATTGCGATTATTGATATTGTATTCTCTCTTGACTCCGTCATTACTGCAATCGGAATGGCAAACGATATTCCTGTAATGGTGTTAGCAATAATGATTGCGGTGGGAATAATGATGTTAGCGGCAAATAGCATTGGTGATTTTGTTGATCGTCATCCAACCATTAAAAACTTAGCTTTAGCCTTCTTAATCTTAATTGGATTGGCTCTGATCGGTGAAGGATTTGAAACTCATATCCCTAAAATAGCGGTTTATACTGCAATGGGATTTTCTGTCATTGTGGAGTTGTTGAATATTCAAATGAAAAAAAATATTGAGAAGTGTAAAGGAAGTAATAGTAATGAATAGGACAGTTATCTTTTGATTTTGGCTATAACATTACTAGATATTAATCAATATAATTTATCGATATATAAGGGATATTTTGGAGGGAAATATCCCTTATATATTTCTGTTTACTAATTAATAGGTTATTGATGAAACCAAGCATTTTGCTCGATAGTTTTCATCAATTCTTTATGATCAACTTCGTGATCCTCAACTAAACTATAATCACTATTTTGACGAACTTCATTTTGAAACATTTTATTTGGTAAGTTTGAAAAAACATAAGTATATGATTTTGTTAAAATAGCATTATTATTCCAATTAGAAATAAACACACTGTTTCGATGAAAATCGTTAGCAAATAAATCATAGCCATTTGAATAATCTTTCGGATCATTTTTTACGCCAATATAACTTAATAATGTTGGGACAACATCTAAGTGAGAAGTGAGTTTATTAATTTCTTTATGCTCTTTCGTTGGCATCTTTACAATAAAAGGAACCTGTGTTTGTGCGGTAGAGAAACTGGAGTTATGTCCAAAATTTCCGTGGCTAAAAAATTCTTGTCCGTGATCACTGGTGTATATGATAATTGAATTATCATATAGCCCTTTTTCTTTCAGTTTATCAACAATCTTTGCAAAGAGCATATCATTATAGTAAATAGAGTTTTTATAGCCATTTATAACAAAAGGTAAATCTTTACTATCTTTATTTAATGTTAAATAATTGATTTCCCCTTTTGTTGGGAATTTATGACTTTCTTCAGGAAAAGAATTTCCGTGTGGTGCATCCATAAATAAAAATGCAAATTGTGGTTGTTTCGGGTCAATTTTATCAATCAATTCAAGTAGTTTAGTTGAACTTTGTTGATCTTTTTCCCAAGGTTCACCATCAAATTTATCATAAACACTTTGTTGAATATTAACATAAGCCGTTTTTAAAAATTCTGGCCAGGAAGTGTTGGTACTTGAAACAATATTAATGTTGTAATTTTGTGATTTTAAATAGTCGAATAGAACGGTACCTTTTCTTGCTGGATAAAAAGAAAACCAATAGTTGGAGTTCAAACCATAAAGTAAAGAAAAAATACCAAATCTAGTAGAGTTCCCACCTGAAAAATGTTGATTATAAACCAATGAATCTTGCTGGAATTTAACGATATTTGGTGTAATTTCTGGGGTAATATATTGAGAATTAATTGAATCACTCGCAATAATAAAGATATTCACTTTATTTAATTTGTCTGTAGAAATTAGCGGTGATTTTGGATAATTCAAACTTGTTGTTTGAGATATATAATTCTCCGCTTGTTTTACTACTTTAAATCCTAAATAGCGATGAGCAAAAGATTTAAATGTTAAAGGTTGATATAGCGGAATGGCTTTAAATGGCTGTATCAATTCATTTTTTGATGAAAGTGAAGCAAAACCATAAGAAATTTTTTCAGTAAGAATAATTAATAGCAATGGTAATAAAATAAATTTATTAATTTTTTTATTTTTGGTGCGCAATTTTTCTAGTGATTGAGTATTATTTGATAGTTTATTGACTAAGTAAATTTCAAATAGAATGCCTATTCCTACACACAATATAGAAAAGATAATAGGCATCATTCCCAATTGAATAGAATCAAATGCCTTCGGACTGGTTAAAATATTCAATACCATTGCATTAATATGAAAATGATATAAACGATAAATAAAGAAGTCAGTAACTAATGCAATATCAACAATTAAAAAGCATAACGCAATAAAATAGAGCCCTTTTTTCCCTAAAAATTGAAAAAGAAAAAGAGCAAGGTATAACAACGCATATAAAATAGTAGCACTAGAAATTGCCCCTAAAATACTTAATGTAAGGGAAAGAGTGGTGTAGTGGCTATTAAAAATAAGAAAGCTAAGAAATATCAGGGTAGTTAAAAAGAAATTGTATTTATATAGTAAAGAAAATTTCACGATATTTTGTTTTAACATTATTTTTGTTCTCTATTTTTGAAATAAATGGCTCTAAAAAGTAAGAGGAATTATAACTAAATTTGTCTATTAGAGTAAGAAATATTTGATTTAAGGTTGTTTAATTTTTATAGTCGTTAGGTCAAGGTCGTATTTGAAATTTCCCCCCCCTCCTAGCCTCCCCCCGCAAGCGGAGGGAGGAATTATGTGTACAACCCAAATTCCCTCCTCCGCTTGCGGAGGAGGGCTAGGGTGGGGGCATTTAATTTTTAAATCAATAGCTAAAAGTTTACGGTTACCCTGTTATAGCGGTAACATCTTCTTTAAAATTTGCAAATTTAATACTTTACCATTTTACTCTATAAATGCTATATAATAACCATCAAACAAACTGACAAAGGTTTTTAGTATGAGAAATATTGCCTATTTTTTTATTGTCGCAATCGGCACAATATTAACGTTAATTTATGGTCAAAGTATGTTAGTGCAATTCATTATTGCCTCCCTTCTATGGTTTGCCACAATGCAGTTGAAAAAAACAGCCAATAAGTTACCCCTGTTTAGTCGTTTTGTTCCTGAAAAATTACAATCCATTGCGGTGTTAACCTTACTTTTATTTATCGTGTACTTAGTACTTGAGGCTGTAATAGGTAATTTATCCAATTTGTTAGCCTCTTTTGCAAATTATGAAAAGAATGTGACCGCTATTGCAGTGAAAATTGAGACATTATTTCATATTGATTTACAAGCTGAAATTAGTGCTATGCTGAGTTCATTAGATATTAAAAATATCTTAGCCCAGTTAGCTACAAGTTTATCCAGTATTTTATCTAACTCTATGATGATACTGATTTATTTACTCTTTATCTTTTTAGAAACCGATAGTTTTAAGTTAAAAATCAGTGCGTTATTTCCAGAGGAAGAGGGGAGAGCGAAGTTTATTGATACATTGCTTAAAATTGAATTATCTCTTTCAAGTTATTTTCGAGTAAAAACATTAATGAGCTTATTAACAGGATTTTTAGGTTTTATTGTTTTATCTATTATTGGGGTAGATTCTCCAATATTTTGGGCATTTTTAATTTTCTTACTGAATTATATTCCAACCATTGGCTCACTGATTGCAACGGTTTTTCCTGCAGTATTTAGCCTATTACAATTTGGTAGCTTTATTCCTTTTATTGCTATTTTATTATCTATTGGAGCCATTCAACAAATTGTCGGTAATTTAATTGAACCAAAATTGATGGGAAAAAGTTTAAATATTAGTCCGTTAGTCACTATTATTGCATTAGCTATTTGGGGAAAATTATGGGGAGTGGTTGGAATGTTATTAAGTGTGCCAATTACCGTTATTATGATTATTATTTTATCTCAATTTAAATCAACACAAAAAGTGGCAATTTTATTATCTGAAAAAGGGAATATTACTTCAGATAATAAAGCTTAGAAACTAACTTAGAAGGAAATTAGATGAAAAATACAGTTAATATTTCATACCATAAAACTAAAATAGGTGAACTGATTATTGGTTCTTTTGAGGATAAAATTTGTATTTTAGATTTTTGTTATCGCAAAATGAGACAGACTGTTGACAATAGAATAAAAAAATACCTTAATGCTGATTTTGTCGAGCAGGAAAATGATGTTATTTCTCAAACAAAAAAACAAATTGATGAATATTTACAAGGGCAAAGAACCGCATTTGATGTTCCATTATTATTTTTAGGAACCGACTTTCAAAAGCAAGTTTGGAATGCTTTAATGACTATCCCTTATGGGAAAATGGTTTCATATTTAGATGTTGCGACAAAAATTAATCATCCTAAAGCTGTGAGAGCAGTAGCTTCAGCAAACGGAGCTAATGCGATTGCATTGATTGTACCTTGCCATCGAGTAATTGAGTCCAATGGAAATTTAGGGGGCTATGGTGGTGGTTTGCCCGTTAAAAAGCGTTTGTTAAAGTTAGAACAAGAGCGAGGATTATTTAATAATGAAAACTAAAAGACGATGTTCTTGGGTGAACTTAGATAATTCATTATCAGTCCAGTATCACGATACAGAATGGGGTAAGCCTGAATTTGATGATCGCAAGTTATTTGAAATGTTAATATTAGAAGGGGCTCAAGCAGGATTATCTTGGAATACTATTTTAAATAAAAGAGAAAATTATCGGATCGCTTTTGATCATTTCAATCCTCAAAAAATCGCAAAATATGATGAAAAGAAAATTGCAGAACTTTTGCAAAATTCAGGTATTGTAAGAAATAAACTCAAAATCAATTCAGTAGTTAAAAATGCGAAAATTTTTTTAGATATCCAACAAGAGTTTGGCAGTTTTTCTAATTATATTTGGGCTTTTGTTAAAAATAAACCAATTAAAAATCATATACAAGATTATGCTCAAACCCCTGCAATGACACCACTTTCTGATAAAATATCCAAAGATCTAAAAAAACGAGGAATGAGTTTTGTTGGTTCAACTATTATTTATGCTTTTATGCAGGCAGTTGGAATGGTAAATGATCATCAAACAGATTGTTTTTGTAGACAAACGGAGGATTTATGAACAAACTAGAAGAGATAGAACAATTACTGTTTCAATGTGAAGAAGATTTAAAACGATTACAAAATATCCATAAAGAGATTAAAAAAATTGAATTAAATTGTAAAAAACTAGACAAATATTATAACTCACAATATATGCAAGATTTTGATAATCAAAATAGCTTTGAGCGAGATTATGCAATGCTAGATGAGGATAGTATTTGGAATGTGTTAACAGAACTACATTGTGAACGCATTGCATTAATAAAAACATTAGTCAAAGCAATGTAATGAAATAATTATTAACGGAGAATATAATGAAAAAAATAATGGCATTTATCGTTTTAGGCATCAGTGGTTGCGGTGTTTCTCAACCTAATTTAGATATTAGTATGTATCCTAAAGCAGAGAAAAATCAAATTCAACATACCCTAACTCTTGAACCATTAAAGAATGAAGAAAATTATAAAGTGGAACTCTTTTTAGCCAAAGAAATGGTGTTAGATTGTAATTATCATTCGTTACCAGCCACTTTTGTGAAAAAAGATGTTAAAGGATGGGGTTATTCTTATTATCAAGTGCAAACAGACGGTAATATCAGAAGCACAATGATGGCTTGTCCTGAAAGTAAAGCGAAAAAAGGCGAAGTACTTTCACAAGGATTTTTGCAAAATTATAACAGTAAGTTACCGCTTGTTGTTTATTCTCCAAAAGGATATGGCGTAAAATATAGAGTTTGGAGTACGACTGTTGATAAAAAGAATGCCACTAAAATAGAAAAATAGGATCAAAGACCAATGACAATTTACGATTTAAAACCGAAGTTCCAACAACTTCTTATGCCTTTAGTAAATATTTTGCATAAAAAGGGCATTTCTCCAAATCAAGTAACAATAATGGCTATTTTGCTATCTGCATTGGGTGGTCTTTGTGTTTTAGCTTCGGTGGATAATACAAAATTGTTATTACTTATTCCTGTTATTCTTTTTGTTCGTATGGCATTAAATGCGATTGATGGGTTACTGGCGAAAGAGTTTAATCAAAAAACAAAGTTTGGGGCAGTACTTAATGAATTGGGTGATGTTATCTCTGATAGCTTTCTTTACTTACCTTTTGTTTATATTTTAGATCCTGTATTCGTGGTAATTTTTGTCGTATTAGCTATTTTAAGTGAATTTAGTGGCGTTTTATCTTGGGCGATTATTGGGGAAAGAAGATACAATGGACCTATGGGCAAGAGTGATAGAGCATTTTTGTTAGGTTTACTCTCTGTTTTAATTGCTTTTTTTGATGCTTTTTATATTGCCAATATATTATTAAGTATTTCAATAATTCTTTTACTTTTAACTATTTACAATAGAAGTAAAAATATGTAAATGAGGAGACAACTATGTCAACAACAATGAATTTTTATGGATATAACAATAGAGAATTACTGGCAAGGAAGTGGGAGAATACAGGTGATTATAATCAAAAAGTTATCATTATTCTTCATCGAGGCCACGAACATTCTCAACGATTAGATGAAATCGCAAATTATGAGAGTTTTAGTGCTTATAAAAAATATTCTTATGATTATAGAGGACACGGTGCAGAAAAAGGTGAGCCTTGCTATGAGTTTATGGATCTAGTGAGAGATTTAGATTTATTTATTAAATTCGTAAAAGAGGATGCAAAGGTAGAGCTTAAGGATATATTTATTATCGCAAATTCAGTCTCAGGTGTGGTGACTTCCACGTGGTTACACGATTATGGATTAAATATTGCGGGCGTTGCTTTAGTGGCACCTGCCTTTAAAATAAAACTTTATGTACCTTTTGCAAAACAAGGGTTAGCTTTAGCGTTAAAAGTAAAACCTAAATTACATATAAAATCCTATGTGAAATCAAAAGTGTTAACTCACGATATAAAAGAACAACAAAAATATGATAATGATCCTCTAATCAGTCCAGATATTCCTGCAAGTCAATTAGTGACTTTACTTAATACCGCAGAACGAGTTGTTAAAGATGCCAGTATGATCACAGTACCAACATTGGTGTTAAGTGCTGAAAAAGATTATGTGGTTTCAAATGCTATGCAAGGGGATTTTTATGCAAATTTATCTTCTAAATGTAAGAAGTTTGTGCGATTAGATAATTTTTATCACGGCGTTTTATATGAAACCGAAAGAGATATTGCACTCAAAGAAATCAGTGATTTTATGGAGCAATCTTTCTCTTTAACAGAAGAGATAAATTATCTTGAAAAACTGATAGATATAAGAGAAATAGAAAAAAATAAGGTTGCCTACGGAAGCTTATGTATTCTGGATAAAGTTAGATTTGCTATTCAACGCTTTTTTATCAACCAGTTCGGGCATTTGAGTAATGGTATTACTATTGGTAAAAAATATGGTTTTGATTCAGGTGTTACCCTAGATTATATCTATCAAAATAAAGCAAATGGAACAAACTTTTTTGGTAAGTTTATGGATAAAACATACCTGAGTGCTATTGGCTGGAGAGGGATTCGACAAAGAAAAGTAAATTTAGAAAATATGCTTGAATATGCTATTGAAAATCTTAAACAAGAAAATGTAAAAGTAAATATCTTGGATATAGCAGGTGGTCCTGCTAAATACTTAATCCAAATGGCTAAAAAATATGAAGATGTAGATATTTTAGTAAGAGATTATCAAGCGCAAAATATAGAAAAAGGCAGAGAGTACGTTAAAGAATATAATCTAACAAATATCTCTTATGAGCAAGCTGACGCTTTTGATAAAAAAAGTTATGAAAATATGGAATTTAAACCCAATATTGTTGTAATTTCAGGTGTTTTTGAGTTATTTAATGAAAATGACACGATCCAAAATGCAATAGACGGCGTCAGTGCTATTTTACAAAAAGGGGATACGTTGATCTTCACAAATCAGCCTTATCATCCACAACTATCTGAAATCTCAAATGTGTTGATGAATCATCAAAAACAAAAATGGACGATGCGATTAAGAAGTGAATATGAAATAAATAAACTTTTCGAAAATGCAGGTTTTGAAGTACAAGAGATGTTAATTGATAATGACGGTATCTTTACGGTTACAAGGGCGAAAAAAGTATAATGTATGCGTTTGACCATAGATTAACAGCCTCAGCAACCTTAAAAGAAAGAACGGTCTGGCTTATATATTTGGGCATTTTTTTCTTTTTATTATATGGAAGTGCAAATCAATTAGCTCATATTACCGCACCACATCAGAGTTTGGCGTTTGAATGGGAAAGAAAAATACCTTTTATTGATATTTTTATTTTTCCTTATATGTCGAGTGATTTGCTCTTCGCCCTTGCTTTACTACTCCCTCAAAGTAGATTTAAGTTAAGGGTGCTGACCACTAGAATTACGATGTTAATTTTAGTTTCGGTACTATTTTTTGTCTTTCTTCCTTTTAGTTTCTCTTTTGAAAAACCGCAAGATGTATCATTTAAGTTTTTATTTGATATTTTACAGGCTGACTTATCCTATAATCAGATGCCGTCTTTACATATTAGTTTAGCTATTGTTTTATTTGATTCTTTTAGACAAACGATAAAAAGCAATTTTATCAAGATGGTTATGCTGATATGGATTTGTTTGATATGTTTGTCGACACTATTTGTGTATCAACATCATTTTATGGATATACCGACAGGGGCAGCTTTAGCACTGGTTACGATATTTTTAATACCTTATTCTAAACAAACCTACTTTACTCAAAAATTCACCACTCCGAGAAGTTTAAAAATGGGGATATATTACCTTATACTCGCCCTTATTTTTGTACTTATCGCTTTTTATTTATCAAATATATGGTCATTTTTGTTTATCTATTTATTTGTCAGTATGTTAGTTTTAAGTTTGGCATATTGTTTTAATACAAGTGAAATAATGAGTAAAAAAGTGTTTTACCCTATTTTGCTTCCTTATTTTTTCGCAAATCATTTATCTTGGGTTTATTTTAAAAATAAATTACCTTTATATAACCAACTAGATGAAAATATATATTTTGGACGAATGCCGAGTAAAACAGAATATAACGAACTAAAAAATAGGGGAGTCGATATTTTTATAAATCTTGCAAGTGATTTAAAGTTTAATACTTATTACAAAACAAATTTTACTGTTGATTTAATGGATATGACCATTCAAGATCCACAAAAGTTAGATGAAATTTATCAATATATTCAAGAAAACCAAAATAAAAAACTATTTATCCATTGTAAGTTTGGGTTATCTCGAACCATCATTTTTCTACTTTATTATTTATATAAAGAAAAAGGACTTGAACCACAGCAAGCATTTGAGCAAATAAAAAACATCAGCAATATGTATAAATTTAAACCCTATATGCAAATAAATAGTCGAATTTATACTAAACAACAATTTTAAGGAATTTATTTTATGGCAGGATTATTGGAGTATAATTGCTTGCCTTAAGTAAAATTATAATAACAAGTTACCGCTTGTTATGTATAAGTCTTATATATTATCAGGATAAGCCCATACTTTAATTAACTTAGATATTATTAAGAAAAAAGTAGTCTCAAGACATACCTTGACGAATATAAATGTATGTGATGGTTTGGGGAGCAAGATGGTATTTACATAATAATTATTAATTTTTTAAAATCAATAGGTAAAAGTTTACTGAAATTAATTGACAATTATAATGTAAAAGACAAAAATAATGCCAATATATCTGACTGACCACTGTTACAGGAAGCAATTATGAACACCCTAACAAACACACCAGAAATTTGGATAGGACATTACTGTCTTTCTACAAACCAACAAGGTTTCGCTTTAGGTTATGCTATTAATCGTGAAGAGTTTAATGCTCGAGTAAAAGAGTATTGTTCATCATTAAAGGTGAATGAAACGCACAAGTTAGCACCACTTCCATTACGAATTTGGATACAACGATATAGTATAGATGAAAATATTACTCAGTTTGTAAAAAATCTATCAATAGATAACCCTTTTATTTTTGTTTATCAAGAGGAATTATCAGCCGTTGAATCTATTACCTCTCAATCTTATCTTATTACTCAATCAGACACGGTGAATGTTTTGCCTGAACAGTGGGGAACACATTTCCCCAATATTATTCCACCAGCTTTAAAAGACAGTTTTTTCCAATTGATGGATTGGTATGAAGATTATGCCGATGAAGAAAAATCAATTAAACCTCATTTTGATGAAAATACTCAATACCCTAATTATTATTTAGTGATAGAGGGTGTGAAGTCATTTTTCTTTCCCACGCTGTTTATTGATGATATGCCGACTCGTTGTTTATATACAGGTGAGACTTATGAAAAAGTGGAAGAAGCCTCACCTTACTTTGTTCAAATAGAACCGGGTTGTAATGGAAGCCGAGACTTTATCAAAAAACTATTTAGCCGTCACGAAAGTGAAATATTTGGTTTATGGGATTTAAATCCGAATGTTTTTATTCGCAGTTATCACGATTTTGATACGGTTTACAGCCATATGCGAAAATTTACGCATTTACAGAGTAAAAATGATGAGGGAGAAAATAAATGGTATTATTTTCGTTATTATGACCCTGCGGTATTTTCGTCCTACATACAGCAATTATCCAATCACCCCGAGCGATTGGCAACATTATTTGGTGTTAAAGACGGTGAGGCCATTATTGACGCTTATGGTGCTAGAGTGGAAAATACTTTTCATACATTTACCCTCAACGCTTTACCTGAAAATACAAAGCGAGCAAAAATTGAGTTGGGTGAATTTGAGAAAAGAGTATTTAAGCAGTTGAGTTGGGAAAAACAAAAACAGCGTATTATTGCTACTGTATCTGCTAATTTACATAATGTTGATAGCCAACAAATGAATAAATGGCTAGATGAAGCCTATAAAAATCAATTGGTGACATCAAAGCGAGGTTATGTGGGATATTTAATGGGTAGGTTAGTTGCTCATAATTCTGGGTTAGATTATTTAACATTATGGAATGAATATCAAGAAAGAACAGGCTATGAAGACGCTAATTTAACGGAATTGTTACTTAGTGATATTACCCATCATAAGGAGTAAATTATGACAAAAAAGTCTCTATCAGATTTTAGTTTTGAAGATTATCAAAAGATAGCAAAAGATTTTTCATTGGATAATGTAGATTGGTCAGAGCGTCAATGTGGAGTACCAAAGATACCAATTTATCCTGTTCGCTATGGTTTAACGAAAGATTATATTGATAAAGTAAAAGGAGGGCAAGCTTCTTATCAACACCCAGTTATAGGTAATATTCCTGAGCCAAGTGGAATGAGTCGTACTGACGTGCACCAATTACAACAAATCCGTCAAGGTTTTATCTATATTTATGCTCATACTCAACATAGAGAGTCATCAACGGACTGTAAGGGTAAATGGATGGTATTTCGCTATTTGACAAATCATAATGATGCGAATGGCGTTTTTCATTCTACTAAGATAGAGATGAAAAATTATTCGGGTAAGCCCACATTTTTTCTTTATAATTGGAAAGAAGAGGGGGCAGAAGGGAATTGGGATAGAGCGGAGTTAAAGGGATATGATACGGTCTTTGTCGATCCAGATGTTAAGTTTATTGATATTGCGTATAGTGATTATGCCTGGCCGCCACAGTTATTTGATAGTTTAGAGAGTGATGATAAATTACGTCAAAAATTGATGGTATCAGTAAATACAGATGAGAGGGATAAAATAACGACATATTCAGCCCCATTGGAAAAGATTGATGAGTTTGTGTTGGAGTATAGCAGTAAAGAAAATTTATTAGTGTTGAGTGAGGCGTGGCATACTTGTGTTGTGAATGCGGAAATGCCGATAAAGACGTTAGATGGAGAAAAAGGGTTAATCGTTGCATTAAGAGACACCTTAGGAGAGATACAGGAATTACAACAGTGTCATATAATTTTATCGGAAAGGCAGAAGCAGTATTTTGCTGAATATGCTTATCCTTTGACAATAGGGGATATAATCCACCCTAAGTTAATGCATAAGTTGAGAGGGACGACTTATGAGGGTAAGGAAAAGACGTTATTTGAACAAGATATGTATAAAAAGCAACTTATAGTTGATTTTGAAGATGAATATAAAAAAATTGCAAAGAAAGGGATAGAGGATTATGAGAAACCCACTAAAGAGATAGTGGCGATGATAGCGACGTTAGCGAAAAGACCGTCTTTTTCGGGTTATATAGAGGCTTTGGGAAAGGGAGTAAAGCAGGCGAAGACGGATAATGGTGCGATACTTGGAAGTGGTTGTTTATTGTCTACAGTGGGCGATGTTTGTTACTCATTAGAATGCTCTCCAGAGGGAGAGAAGGTGATTAATTCGGTGTTGGGCGCGACACTTCAAAAGAAAGATAACGCCTTTGATTTAAGTGAATGGGGTGTTTTTTTATCATCAATGTTAGATAAAGTGGATAGTATTGTTAGTCTGATTCATAAAGATAGGCGAATAAGCAGTAAATTGTTAGCCCCATTTTATTGGGGAATGGAGAAGCTTTTTTATACGAGTGGTCGGGCATTAGTTAAACAATGGATACTAGATTTAGACAATACTAAGGTTGCATTATCGAGTGAAAAACTATCTCGTATTTATAATTTAGAAGGTTTAGATAAAACACCAGATGAGTTTTTTTCTGCAATGATAGAAGAGATTTTATCAGAAACCAAGGCAGAGATGTTGCGAAAAAGAATAGATCGCCGAGAAAGAAGACCGTATTTACGCCAGTTGAAAAAGTTATTAAAGCCGAAGATAAAAGCAGGGAAAATGAAGATTCAGGCGGCAGAAAAGATAAGCCAATTGAAGGCTCAACATTTTCATGGAGCAGTAGGGGTAATGGGTATTTTTACGGGATTGTTATCATTAAGTTCAGATGATGCGATACAACGTAAATTGTCACACAGTGGGGTGGAGTATTTAGCAACAAATAGGGTGTTGTTAAAAACGGCGGCAATAACAGATATTACGTTGGCGACTTGGGGTGTGGCGTCAGGTAAGGCGTGGGCAAAGAGTTTGGGGATACCAGAGATGCCGGATAAGATAGTTCCACCAAAAGGAGCCGGAAAATTAAGTTTACGAACAGTGGGGGCGAATAAGGTCGCTTTTGGTGTTCTTGGGTTAAATATTATTGCAGGCGTAGCGGGTATGATTATTGCTTATGGAGGCATTGAAGCAGCGATAAGGCATGATGATAAAATAGCTTTATGGAGCTATCGAATGATTATGATATCAGGGGCGGTAACGACTTTTGCACCGCTTGTTGCCAAAGGAATCGCTTCTATTTTAGGTGTAACATTGGCAATAAACCCTCTTTTAACTATAGCCGCTATTATTGCGATTATAGCAGGAGGAGTCTTATTTTTCTTTGCTAAAAATGAGTTACAAAGTTGGCTAAGCACAGGGTTTTGGGGAAATTCTGAAAATTATCCGTTTTGGAAAGAGACAGTACGTCCACCATTAATTAAGCAAATTGAAGCAGCTAAAATTTTAGCCAACCTAGAGGCTAAAAAACAAGTAAAAGAGAATGAAAAATTGATTAATAATGCCATTGCAACAGGAGAACTACTGTTGCATAAAAATACTGAAGAAGTGTTATGGTTAAAATATCAGCGTATCAGTGAAGGCTTTGCGGAAGAACTGTATGAATATGGTATTTTAGGTGGCTTACAAGTTAGTCAACTATCTACTGGGGCTCGTTTCGTGACTATTAGATGTGCCGAGTTTAGTAAAACACCTCCTAATACAACTAACTTAATCGTTAAGTACAGTGTGATTAGAGAAGGTAAACTAATCACCAATAAGCTGACTTGGAAGGCACAATTAATCTCACAAAGTTTTGTTGTGATTGATTTAAAGGAAGAAAAGATAACAGATAAAGCGATTCGTATTGATGCCACATTTACAGATAAGGAAGATGAGGAGTTTGAAGGATACAGTGAAACGGTTGAATATAAGAATGCGTTAACCAAAATAGCCAGAGAAAGAGGGTCGGGCTACTGGCCTATTTATGGATTAAGGGAGGTGAAAAAATGAGTAATCATCAACTAAGTCGTAGAGAAAAGTATGCCATTCACCGTTGGTTTAAAAAGATAGATGATAATACATTAGAGCTTAAAGAAAAGCGATTAGGACCGATAAAACTTATTTTCTTATTTATGCTCTCTTTGGCTGTCTATTATGATTTTATTCACCCTGAGTATAGGGAAATGAATATTCATTCATTACAATTTTCTTTTATGCCAGAAACGAGGTTTCAAGAAACATGGTATAGATATTATGGAGATGATCTTGAAAATCCAGGATTTTCCAAAAAGGGAGAAAGTAAAGCTCAGTTTATGGCTGAAATGTGGGAAAAACATAAACATAGGGTATGGGATGGTTATGGGATGGTCGCATATTATATTTTCTTATTAACAATGATATTATGGCCAAATAAACGGCGGATTCGATTTGACCGTAAGAGAGGGATTATTTATACCTATGCGAAAGGGAAATTATATGTTACCGAAATTAATAAATTAATGCGTCCTTTGTCGGAGTATATTGCGAATAAGCGTCTTGCTGTTGTACTGTGGGTACACCCTTATCAATATACCAAACGTTTTCGTTTTTTTCTTGAACCCTCTCAAATGGCTTTTTATGACTATACTATGTGGTTACCGTTATTTGGATTGATATTTACATCAAAAAAGGCATTTTTTAAGAAAAGTAGCACTCCATTAATGCAACGATTTTTAGTTGATTTTATGAATCCTGATATAGAGCCAGAGCGGTTGGCAAGTATGATGGAAGCGGTATCTTCAAGACGTAATTTATTAGAATGGGTAATGTGTATTTTAATAGGTTGGATTGATGGGTTATGGTGTAAGGGTTTACCGAAACAATCTGTTTTAGAAAAAGCATTAGCAGATTATTTTTCTGATATTGCACCAACAATCCAAGCCTTACCTTCTTGGCGTAGTGCTAAGCAGAAGGAATATGAAAAAGAAAAAAGATTTCTCCGTATTATTTCAGTAAAAGAAAATAAACAAGCAGGTTTTAGAAAAGTGCCTTGTCCAACTTTATTTGAATATCCTACAGATTCTTTACATTATGATGGTTGGGGTAAAATAGAGGAATCATCGTGATTGATTTAAGAGAAAAGGATAAAACAGATAAGGAAGATGAGGAATTTGAAGGATACAGTGAAACGGTTGAATATAAGAATGCGTTAACTAAAATAGCCAGAGAAAGAGGGTCGGGCTACTGGCCTATTTATGGATTAAGGGAGGTGAAAAGATGAGTATTCATCAACTAAGTCGTAGAGAAAAGTATGCCATTCGCCGTTGGTTTAAAAAGATAGATGATAATACATTAGAGCTTAAAGAACAGTGGCTAGGACCTATAAAATTTATTTTCTTATTTATGCTCTCTTTGGCTGTCTATTATGATTTTATTCACCCTGAGTATAGGGAGATGAATATTCATTCATTACAGTTTTCTTTTATGCCAGAAACGAGGTTTCAAGAAACATGGTATAGATATTATGGAGATGATCTTGAAAATCCAGGATTTTCCAAAAAGGGAGAAAGTAAAGCTCAGTTTATGGCTGAAATGTGGGAAAAACATAAACACAGAGTATGGGACGGTTATGGGATGGTCGCATATTATATTTTCTTATTAACAATGATATTATGGCCAAATAAACGGCGGATTCGATTTGACCGTAAGAGAGGGATTATTTATACCTATGCGAAGGGGAAATTATATGTTACCGAAATTAATAAATTAGTCCGTCCATTACATGATTATTTGGATATTCGAGATCCTTATAAAATAACAATCTGGGTTCACCCTTATATCAAAACGACTAAATATTTTGCAGATGATTCACGAATGAATTTTTGTGACTATTCAATGTGGTTTTGGGGTATGGCACAACGACCTCAAAGAGGAAATTTATTCTTAATGCAACGTTTTTTAATTGATTTTATGAACCCAGATGTAGAGCCAGAGCGATTAGAAGGTATGATGAAAGCAGTATCCGGCTGGCGTGACCCGTTAGAATGGTTGATACGTTTAACAGTAGGACTGTCGGATAATGGTTTGTATTGTAAACCATTACCAAGAAAGGCTTTTTTAGAAAAAGAACTGGCACATTATTTTAGTCATATTGCTCCTAGCATAAAACAACACCCATCTTGGAGAAGAAAGGCACATTATGATGATCCTAAAGAATTTTTTAATGTGAAAGCCATTTCAGATAAAGAAAATAGACGAGCAGGTTATTCAAAAGTACCTTGCCCAAATTTATTTGAGTATTTAACGCCTTCTCAATTATATAATATCTGGTTTGTAGATAGAGATAGTTAGCTTTTAGTCGTTTGAAATAGTGATGTTTTTTATGATAAAAAAGGTTATATCAGATTTTAGTTTTGAAGATTATCAAAAGATAGCAAAAGATTTTTCATTGGATAATGTAGATTGGTCAGAGCGTCAATGTGGAGTACCAAAGATACCAATTTATCCTGTTCGCTATGGTTTAACGAAAGATTATATTGATAAAGTAAAAGGAGGGCAAGCTTCTTATCAACACCCAGTTATAGGTAATATTCCTGAGCCAAGTGGAATGAGTCGTACTGACGTGCACCAATTACAACAAATCCGTCAAGGTTTTATCTATATTTATGCTCATACTCAACATAGAGAGTCATCAACGGACTGTAAGGGTAAATGGATGGTATTTCGCTATTCGACAAATCATAATGATGCGAATGGCGTTTTTCATTCTACTAAGATAGAGATGAAAAATTATTCGGGTAAGCCGACATTTTTTCTTTATAATTGGAAAGAAGAGGGGGCAGAAGGGAATTGGGATAGAGCGGAGTTAAGGGGATATGATACGGTCTTTGTCGATCCAGATGTTAAGTTTATTGATATTGCGTATAGTGATTATGCCTGGCCGCCACAGTTATTTGATAGTTTAGAGAGTGATGATAAATTACGTCAAAAATTGATGGTATCAGTAAATACAGATGAGAGGGATAAAATAACGACATATTCAGCCCCATTGGAAAAGATTGATGAGTTTGTGTTGGAGTATAGCAGTAAAGAAAATTTATTAGTGTTGAGTGAGGTGTGGCATACTTGTGTTGTGAATGCGGAAATGCCGATAAAGACGTTAGATGGAGAAAAAGGGTTAATCGTTGCATTAAGAGACACCTTAGGAGAGATACAGGAATTACAACAGTGTCATATAATTTTATCGGAAAGGCAGAAGCAGTATTTTGCTGAATATGCTTATCCTTTGACAATAGGGGATATAATCCACCCTAAGTTAATGCATAAGTTGAGAGGGACGACTTATGAGGGTAAGGAAAAGACGTTATTTGAACAAGATATGTATAAAAAGCAACTTATAGTTGATTTTGAAGATGAATATAAAAAAATTGCAAAGAAAGGGATAGAGGATTATGAGACCCCCACTAAAGAGATAGTGGCGATGATAGCGACGTTAGCGAAAAGACCGTCTTTTTCGGGTTATATAGAGGCTTTGGGAAAGGGAGTAAAGCAGGCGAAGACGGATAATGGGGCAATACTTGGAAGTGGTTGTTTGTTGTCTACAGTGGGCGATGTTTGTTACTCATTGGAATGCTCTCCAGAGGGAGAGAAGGTAATTAATTCGGTGTTGGGCGCGACACTTCAAAAAGAAGATAATGCCTTTGATTTAAGTGAATGGGTTGGTTTTTTATCATCAATGTTAGATAAAGTGGATAGTATTGTTAGTCTGATTCATAAAGATAGGCGAATAAGCAGTAAATTGTTAGCCCCATTTTATTGGGGGATGGAGAAGCTTTTTTATACGAGTGGTCGAGTATTAGTTAAACAATGGATATTAGATTTAGACAATACTAAGGTTGCATTATCGAGTGAAAAACTATCTCGTATTTATAATTTAGAAGGTTTAGATAAAACACCAGATGAGTTTTTTTCTGCAATGATAGAAGAGATTTTATCAGAAACCAAGGCAGAGATGTTGCGAAAAAGAATAGATCGCCGAGAAAGAAGACCGTATTTACGCCAGTTGAAAAAGTTATTAAAGCCGAAGATAAAAGCAGGGAAAATGAAGATTCAGGCGGCAGAAAAGATAAGCCAATTGAAGGCTCAACATTTTCATGGAGCAGTAGGGGTAATGGGTATTTTTACGGGATTGTTATCATTAAGTTCAGATGATGCGATACAACGTAAATTGTCACACAGTGGGGTGGAGTATTTAGCAACAAATAGGGTGTTGTTAAAAACGGCGGCAATAACAGATATTACGTTGGCGACTTGGGGTGTGGCGTCAGGTAAGGCGTGGGCAAAGAGTTTGGGGATACCTGAGATGCCGGATAAGATAGTTCCACCAAAAGGAGCCGGAAAATTAAGTTTACGAACAGTGGGGGCGAATAAGGTCGCTTTTGGTGTTCTTGGGTTAAATATTATTGCAGGCGTAGCGGGTATGATTATTGCTTATGGAGGCATTGAAGCAGCGATAAGGCATGATGATAAAATAGCTTTATGGAGCTATCGAATGATTATGATATCAGGGGCGGTAACGACAGCGGGTGGTGCTGTAAGTATAATGACGGCAGGAGCAGCGAAGGGGACATTAATGGCTGGATTAGGCTCTGCTATGGCACCAGTACTATTTGTAGCCGCTATTATTGCGATTATAGCAGGAGGGATCTTATTTTTCTTTGCTAAAGATGAATTACAAAGTTGGCTAAGTACAGGGTTTTGGGGAAATTCTGAAAATTATCCGTTTTGGAGATTGGAAGAGCGAGAGGAAATATCAAGACAAATAAATGACGCCAAAATATTAGCCAATCTTGAAGCAAAGAAAGCGTCAGAGAGCGATATTCCTACTGAAGAATCTTTTGAATATAGCCGTATCAACAGAGGTTTTATTGAAGAATTGTATGAATATGGTATTTTAGGTGGCTTACAAGTCAGTCAACTATCTACTGGGACTCGTTTCGTGACTATTAGATGTGCCGAGTTTAGTAAAACACCTCCTAATACAACTAACTTAATCGTTAAGTACAGTGTGATTAGAGAAGGTAAACTAATCACCAATAAGCTGACTTGGAAGGCACAATTAATCTCACAAAGTTTTGTTGTGATTGATTTAAAGGAAGAAAAGATAACAGATAAAGCGATTCGTATTGATGCCACATTTACAGATAAGGAAGATGAGGAATTTGAAGGATACAGTGAAACGGTTGAATATAAGAATGCGTTAACTAAAATAGCCAGAGAAAGAGGGTCGGGCTACTGGCCTATTTATGGATTAAGGGAGGTGAAAAGATGAGTATTCATCAACTAAGTCGTAGAGAAAAGTATGCCATTCGCCGTTGGTTTAAAAAGATAGATGATAATACATTAGAGCTTAAAGAACAGTGGCTAGGACCTATAAAATTTATTTTCTTATTTATGCTCTCTTTGGCTGTCTATTATGATTTTATTCATCCTGAATACAGGGCGATGAATATTCATTCATTACAATTTTCTTTTATGCCAGAAACAAGGTTTCAAGAAAATTGGAAATGGAGAGAAGATAGAAACAATTTGGGTTTTACTAAAGAGGGTGATAGTAAAGCGGAATATATGGCTGAAATGTGGGAAAAACATAAACATAGAGTATGGGACGGTTATGGGATGGTCGCATATTATATTTTCTTATTGACAATGATATTATGGCCAAATAAACGGCGGATTCGATTTGACCGTAAGAGAGGGATTATTTATACCTATGCGAAGGGGAAATTATATGTTACCGAAATTAATAAATTAGTCCGTCCATTACATGATTATTTGGATATTCGAGATCCTTATAAAATAACAATCTGGGTTCACCCTTATATAAAAACGACTAAATATTTTGCAGATGATTCACGAATGAATTTTTGTGACTATTCGATGTGGTTTTGGGGTATGGCACAACGACCTCAAAGAGGGAATTTATTCTTAATGCAACGTTTTTTAATTGATTTTATGAACCCAGATGTAGAGCCAGAGCGATTAGAAGGTATGATGAAAGCAGTATCAGGCTGGCGTGACCCATTAGAATGGTTGATACGTTTAACAGTAGGACTGTCGGATAATGGTTTGTATTGTAAACCATTACCAAGAAAGGCTTTTTTAGAAAAAGAACTGGCACATTATTTTAGTCATATTGCTCCTAGCATAAAACAACACCCATCTTGGAGAAGAAAGGCACATTATGATGATCCTAAAGAATTTTTTAATGTGAAAGCCATTTCAGATAAAGAAAATAGACGAGCAGGTTATTCAAAAGTACCTTGCCCAAATTTATTTGAGTATTTAACGCCTTCTCAATTATATAATATCTGGTTTGTAGATAGAGATAGTTAGCTTTTAGTCGTTTGAAATAGTGATGTTTTTTATGATAAAAAAGGTTATATCAGATTTTAGTTTTGAAGATTATCAAAAGATAGCAAAAGATAATACGGTAAAACAAGGGAAAGTATTTTCACAAGGATTTTTGCAAAATTATAACAGTAAGTTACCGCTTGTACTTTATGAATATGGTATTTTAGGCGGATTACAAGTCAGCAAGCCGTCTCCAGAGGGACGTTTAGTGACGATTAGATGTGCCGAGTTTAGTAAAACACCTCCTAATACAACTAACTTAATCGTTAAGTACAGTGTGATTAGAGAAGGTAAACTAATCACCAATAAGCTGACTTGGAAGGCACAATTAATCTCACAAAGTTTTGTTGTGATTGATTTAAAGGAAGAAAAGATAACAGATAAAGCGATTCGTATTGATGCCACATTTACAGATAAGGAAGATGAGGAGTTTGAAGGATACAGTGAAACGGTTGAATATAAGAATGCGTTAACAAAAATAGCCAGAGAAAGAGGGTCGGGCTACTGGCCTATTTATGGATTAAGGGAGGTGAAAAGATGAGTGTTCATCAACTAAGTCGTAGAGAAAAGTATGCCATTCGCCGTTGGTTTAAAAAGATAGATGATAATACATTAGAGCTTAAAGAACAGTGGCTAGGACCTATAAAATTTATTTTCTTATTTATGCTCTCTTTGGCTGTCTATTATGATTTTATCCACCCTGAATACAGGGCAATGAATATTCATTCATTACAATTTTCTTTTATGCCAAAGAAGGTATTAGAGAGAGATTTTCATTATTATAGAGAAGATAGCAACAAATTGGGTTTTACTAGAGAGGGTGATAGTAAAGCAGAATATATAGCTGAAATGTGGGAAAAACATAAACATAGAGTATGGGACGGTTATGGGATGGTCGCATATTATATTTTCTTATTAACAATGATATTATGGCCAAATAAACGGCGGATTCGATTTGACCGTAAGAGAGGGATTATTTATACCTATGCGAAGGGGAAATTATATGTTACCGAAATTAATAAATTAGTCCGTCCATTACATGATTATTTGGATATTCGAGATCCTTATAAAATAACAATATGGGTTCACCCTTATATAAAAACGACTAAATATTTTGCAGATGATTCACGAATGAATTTTTGTGACTATTCGATGTGGTTTTGGGGTATGGCACAACGACCTCAAAGAGGAAATTTATTCTTAATGCAACGTTTTTTAATTGATTTTATGAACCCAGATGTAGAGCCAGAGCGATTAGAAGGTATGATGAAAGCAGTATCAGGCTGGCGTGACCCATTAGAATGGTTGATACGTTTAACAGTAGGACTGTCGGATAATGGTTTGTATTGTAAGCCATTACCAAGAAAGGCTTTTTTAGAAAAAGAACTGGCACATTATTTTAGTCATATTGCTCCTAGCATAAAACAACACCCATCTTGGAGAAGAAAGGCACATTATGATGATCCTAAAGAATTTTTTAATGTGAAAGCCATTTCAGATAAAGAAAATAGACGAGCAGGTTATTCAAAAGTACCTTGCCCAAATTTATTTGAGTATTTAACGCCTTCTCAATTATATAATATCTGGTTTGTAGATAGAGATAGTTAGTTTTTAGTCGTTTTAAATAGTGATGTTTTTTATGATAAAAAATTCTCTATGTGAAATATTAGATTTGTAAATTTTTGATTTGATCTATCCGCTATATTTATACCTAATAATGTTTTACTGTTGAGGAGATCGTTCATTCACAGGGAAGTATAAGCATATTTTGTCATTGTGATTGTTATTTAATTTCATCGAGTAGATTTTCTTATTATTTTTTAGTAAATCACTTATCGTGGTATCATATTAGAACTAAAATTATTACATTGATATAACATATTTTAAGGAATTTATTTTATGGCAGGATTATTAGGATATTTATCTCTTTTAGCCGATGATATCGGTAGCTTAGCGAGTAAAACCGTTGCAAGTACAACTAAAACAATAACCACCTCTTTTGATGATGTTGGTATTTTATTTGACGATATTGCAACTTATACTAAAGTGGCGGGAATAAAATCCACAGGTTTGATCGTAGATGATTTGGCAGCGATTGCCAGTATGACCAATGATACAACGTCTGAAATACTAAAAAAGGAATTATCTAAGGTTAGAACCACACAAGAATTAAAAGAGCATATTGAAAAATTGCCCGAAAATGAAAAGAAAGAGGTCTTAGCAGAGCTAGAAATTTTAAGACAAAAAGCAATTCAACAAGCCACAGGAAATGCGGCAAAACGAGAAATCCCAATTGTTTATAAAATTGCCAAAGGGAGTGTTAAAAACAAGTTTATCATTATTCCATTGGTATTATTGATGAGTGCTTTTATTCCTTGGTTAATTTCTCCTATTTTGATTTTAGGGGGAATATATTTAGCTTATGAAGGGGTTGAAAGTATTTTAGTAAAATTGGGAGCTCACCATAAAAAGCATAATAAAGATCCACAAAGTGTTCATTTAACATCAGAAGAGTTTGAAAATAAAAAAGTGGCAGGTGCTGTTAAAACAGACTTTATTTTGTCCTTTGAAATTATTGTGATTACCTTAGGCTTGGTACAAGAGAGTGATTTTATTACTAAACTTTTTGTTTTAATTTTAATTGGGATGATCACGACTGTGGCTGTTTATGGTATTGTTGGTTTGATTATTAAGTTAGACGATATTGGTTTTTATCTTAAAAAGAAACAAAGTGAATTTTTTCAATCGTTGGGTAATTTTTTAATTAAAGCAATGCCGATGTTGATAAAAGGCATTGGCATTATTGGTACGATCGCAATGCTTGCTGTTGGAGGGGGAATTATTTCACATCAAACTCACTTATTTCATTCTTTTGTGCATAGTATTGAAAGTATTCCTTTTGCTACTTTAATATTAGATATTATGCTTGCTTTGATTGTGGGCTATATTGCGGTTCAGAGTGTGGAAGTAGGCAAGAAATTTTTAAGAAATAAGCATCGAAAAATTAACAATACAAGAGATTTATAATATGAAAATATTTTTATTATTACCTTCTGCATTTTGGTTATTTTTAACAGCATTAGGATTTGGGGCACAAAGTTTAGCAAATTTAGTAGAATTAGTTGTTATTTTTTGTCTTTCAATTCTTTGTGTATTTATACCTGAACATTTTATTTCCTCAAAATATGTAGTAATTATTTTATTGATAATTACCTTTTTAACACGGCTTTTAATGCCAATTATTCCAGAGTAAAGAATATATAAAATGTACTTTATAGATATTTTTTAACTTCTTTTCTCGCTCTTTTTAACCACTCTTTTTTATAGTTTGGTAATTGCAGTTGCTCTCTATTCAGAACACTATTTAATTCAATTAATTCAGTTGGATAGCGTTGTTGTAAGCGCTTTAAACTTGCATAACAAGAAGTTAAAGAACGATGATAATAGGCAAAACCCTGTAGGTTTTTATGGTCGTTCTCCATAAATACAAGTTGATGTTCAAGCGGTACGATCTTGATCATTTTTTGCAAATTTTGTAAAAAAGGCAAAAGAAGGAAGTCTCGTTGAAATTGCATTTGGGCTTGCTTTACAAAAGTTAGCCCCTTTTCGCTGATTGGATATAACATCATTGCACTGTGGTAACCACTACTGGCTTCTTTGGATGGGCTAATTTGAACCAATTGGAAACCACAGCTTTTCCAAAAATTAAAAAGTTTTTCATTTAGACCAAAACTCACTGAAATAAAATCCACATTTTGTTGAGTTCGTATTTGCAAAATTAATTGAGAAACTAACCGCTTACCGATACCTTGTTGCTGTTTTTCAGGAGTCACGGCAATGCGAGAAATACGAATTGAACGTAATAAACAAGCTTCTATTAAATTTCCTTGAAAACAGAGGTATTGTGCCACTAAATTACCCTTTGGACGGCGTTTTCCTTGCCAAATTTCCTCGGCTAAACCTTTATCTAATCCGCCTTCAAAGATTGCCCAAATACCACCAATAAGTTGATGATTTTCAATATGTTTTAAATAATATTGATGAGGTGCATCAAACAAACGGCGTAGATCTGTTGGGGTAGTTTTATAATGAGCATTGGCTAAAAGTTGGTAAAAGGCTTGGTTGCTATTTGGGTCACTATTTTCAACATTATCTAAAATAAGCAGTTGGTTAACAAAATTTTCTAATGAATCATTATTTTTCCAGCGTAGGGCTTTTGTTAATTTCCATTGTTGGTAAGGACGTTTTAATTGAGGCAAAAACTTAAGACTAAAGCCTCGTCCTGTCCCTTCATAATTTTGAGTTGTAGTAGCCAATATGACTTTTTTAAAATAATGTGAAAATTGCTGTAACATTGGTAAAGGCAGACTTGCCGCTTCATCAATAAAAAGCCAATAATCATTAGTTAACTGTTGATTTTCAATTTGTTGAATAAGTTGATCGGGAGAAAAAAATAATATTTTGTCTTTATCTACATTTTGCCAAAAAGTGGGTAGAGCAGAGTGGCTCCGAGCGGTAATAATAACCTTTTGTTTTTGTTGAATATATTGTGCTAATTTTCCTAATAATGTAGATTTACCACGTCCTCTTGGTGCGGTAATTAAATGAATATCAGCTGAATGTTGTGGAAGTTCTTCAAAAATATTTTGTTGCTGTATGGTAAGTGATGAAAAATTGCAAATTTTTGAAAAGATCGTACCGCTTGTGAATTTATTAAAATCAAATTTTTCTACAATCTCAAATTGAAATTGTTCAACAAGTTGTTGAAAATAATTAAAAAAGTTCGGGCTTTTTATCTTTCCTTGTTCACTCCAACGGATCGCATCGAGATCTGTTTGTTGCGTTAAATGATGCCATTGAGGACAAATAATAATTAAGTAACCGTTATCTATAATGGTACCTGTAGCGATTGCTAATGCATCTAAATTAAAACAAACCCCCTCTTCACTTTGCATATCATAAATGACGTAATCAAGAGTTTGACCCAATAATTTTTTGGCATTTTTAAAAGAAAGAGTGGCAATATTCAGGTTTAAATCAGTGACGGTTTCACTTAAAAATACGCCATTTCCACCTAAAGGTTGAGCAGAAAATGGTGTAGTAACAATCACTAATTTACGCATAATTACTTGATATTTAAAATATATTCAAAAATACAAAAAGCGGCAATTAAGTCTGTTCTTGCAATCGGTTTAAAAGGAGACAATAACCAATATAACCAACGTTTATTTTTTATATAGTCAATAGTGGCTTTCCAAATCTCATTACCCCCTGCTTGAACATAACTTTCTACTGCTTGTTCAACACATTGTTGAGATAATTTTTCACGGTATAAACTATGGATAAAAATCAATAAATCTCGAACTTGACGATGTTCAAGAGCCTTATTGGAAACTTTATTTTCAAAATCAATAAAATAAATTTTATCCTCTAATAATGTGATATCTCGTACTGCAGGACGACCGTGTACAAAACCCTGTTGATGTATTTTTTGTAATTCGGTGGCGGCTAATGTTACTAAAAATTGCGTTTTTTCAGGGGTAATATCTTTATCATTTATTAATGAGCTGATAGATCTGCCAACATCATTTGTGACAAAGTAATCCTCTCCTGTCATTATTAATTTAGCTGTGGAAACATTGTGTTTATTGAGATAGGTTAATTGCTCAATTTCACGTTGTAATGCTTTTTGAGGAAAAGGTTTTAAAAAATGTTCAACACCTTGTAATTTTTCGGTTTGCTTCAGCCAATAGCGATTATCTTCAAATTCAAAAGAAGTTATTCGTTGTCCTTTATTTGCTTCTAATACTGCTTTTACTTGTTGCTCAAAAGTATTCATAATGCTTTAATGTGTTGAAAGAAGAGGGGATTTTATCCTTATTTTTTAACTAAATCAATTTTGTGTGAATTTTTGAAATAAAACTTTATTTTTTCTTGAGGTTTATGAAAGAAAAATTTATTATTTATTCAAGTTTTTAACTTTAAGGAGTGATTATGTTATTTGGGCATTTAAGTCGTGATGATTACGCAGTAGGTTTACCTTCTGTGTTTGCACGTTTGTGTGGGAAATTAAAATCTTTAGATTTAGTCAACCTACCTTTAGGTTGGCAAGATCTTGAAGAGGGCATTCGAATGAATGTAATGGAATTAGAAAGCTCACCAGCAGAGGGAAAAGTAGCGGAAATTCATCGAAAAATGATTGATGTTCATCTTTTAATTGAAGGTGAAGAGATGATTGAATATGGTCTGGTTGAACCTGATTTAAGTTTGTATAACGAATATAATGAAGCAGATGATTATCAAATTTCAGAGGTTATTGAAGATAAAAACCAACTTTTCTTAACGCCAAATTCTTTTGCTATTTTTATGCCGAATGAACCTCATAAACCAGTAAATTCAGTTAATGGAAATAAAAAATTGAAAAAAATCGTGGTGAAAGTTCCTGTCGAAATGTTGGCATAAATTATTTGCAGATAATTAAGCGGTGACATTTAAGCTAAAATTTGCAAATTTTCATAACAATGTCATCGCTATATTCTCATATTATTAAAATTACATTATCACTGTTTTATTATTATGCACGAATACTCGATTATCTAGTACATATTCTAAAGCTTGTGTTAAAACACTTTTCTCAACATCTTTACCTGCTTTTTGCATCAATTCAGCCGTGTAACTATGATCGACATTAATCACATTTTGCATAATGATCGGACCTTGATCGAGTTCATTATTAATAAAATGTGCCGTCGCACCAATAATTTTCACCCCACGTTCATAGGCTTGCTGATAAGGTTTTGCGCCTATAAAAGCAGGTAGGAAAGAGTGATGAATATTGATAACTCTATTAGGATAGCGTTCTACAAATTGTGGATTTAACACTCTCATATATTTTGCCAGTACAATATAATCTGGAGAGTATTCATCAATTTTATCTGCAAGTTGTTTATCGTGTTGTTCACGAGTTAAATTAAGATGACTAATAAAATGAAAAGGAATATCAAAACGTTCTACGAGATCTCGCAAAGTATCGTGATTGCCGATTACCGCAGCAATCTCCATATCTAAGCCTCCGTAATAATTTTTCATTAAGATATCACCTAAACAATGTGCTTCTTTTGTGACTAAAATAACAATTCGCTTTTTCTTCTTAGGAATTAATTGATAAAAACCGCCTTCAGGAAGACTATCTTTTAATTCTGTCAGAAAGTCGTCATCATTAAAAATACCTTGTAATTCTGTCCGCATAAAAAAGTATTTTTCATTATTATCTACAAATTCATTATTTTTTATAATATTGAATTGGTATTTATAGCAAATATTGGTAATTTTAGAGACTAATCCTTTTGCATCAGGACATTCTGTTAATAAAATCTTATTTTCAATCATTATTAATTTCCAAGGTTATAGAATAGAAAAGCCTATTAATTTAAGGGGGTAATAGGCTTACAAAAATAGACAAAATATTAAATTTTAAATTCAGAAAGTGATTGTCCTTTATCTAAGGCTTTTTGAATTATTTTGGGTGTACGACCTTGTCCAGTCCATTTTTTTTCATTTCCGTTTTCATCAATATATTTATATTTAGCAGGACGAAGTTTTGTGGTTTTACGTTGTTTATTTTTTATTGTTGGTTGTAAAGCGGTAACTAAATCTTCAGGATTGATACCGTCTTGTTCTAACATCTGTTTGTATTTATTTAAATTCTCAAGATATTTTTGATGTTTAGCTTCTTGCTTTGCTACTTCTTCTTTCTTTTCTTCAATGACTTGAGTTAATTTTTGTAATAGTAATTCAAGTTGAGATAACGAAGTTTCACGAGCAATTGCACGTAATGTTCTTATATTAGAAAAATTTTTAAATTTATTTGACACAATAATACTCCATAGATATAAAATAATTATACTTTTCTTTATATTAATGAAATTTTAAAAGATCGCAAATAATAATTATCAATTTTGCTATTTTTAGAATTGTAAATTTTTATTAAAATCATACCGCTATAATCATACTATAATACAGCTAGTTATTTACTCTTTTCTCAATGCGAAATTGCCGAATATAAGGTATAATCTCTCACAGATTTTTAAACTAAATTAAGAGATTTCAATGACAACAATCGCAAAAAATCCGTTCGTTTTAGTGGACGGTTCATCTTATCTTTATCGTGCATTTCACGCCTTTCCACCGTTAACCAACAAAGACGGTCAGCCAACAGGGGCGATGTATGGCGTGTTGAATATGTTAAAAAGTTTAATCGCACAGGTTGAACCAAGCCATATTGCGGTAGTGTTTGACGCTAAGGGTAAGACATTTCGTGATGAACTTTTTGAGCAATATAAAGCGCATCGTCCACCAATGCCTGATGATTTACGCACTCAAATTGAACCACTTCACACTATTATCAAAGCATTGGGCATTCCGTTGATTTCTGTTGAAGGCGTGGAAGCTGATGATGTGATCGGCACACTTGCTCTACAAGCCTCAAAAGAGGGTAAAGATGTGTTGATCAGTACGGGCGATAAGGATATGGCACAGTTAGTTGATGATCATATTATGTTGATTAACACAATGAATAATACCTTGTTGGATCGTGATGGCGTGGTTGAGAAATACGGTATTCCACCTGAACTGATTATCGATTATCTTGCATTGCGTGGCGATGCGTCAGACGGTATTCCGGGCGTAAAAGGTGTGGGTGAGAAAACCGCATTAGGTTTATTACAAGGCATAGGCTCGCTGAAAGAAATTTATCAAAATTTAGATAAAATCGCTGAATTAGGCTTTCGTGGTGCAAAAACCTTAGCACCAAAAATGGAGGCTGAAAAAGAAATGGCAGAGCTTTCTTATACCCTTGCGACCATTAAAACTGATGTGGAACTTGATGTAACCCACGATCAACTGGTTACTGAACCACAAAATCAATCTTTATTAGTTGAGTTATTTGAACGTTATCAATTCAAACGTTGGTTAAGTGAAGTGCAAGGCAATGCCAATCCTGTTACTCAACAACAAAAAGAAAATGTACCAAATGATTATCAAATAACGTCAAACCAAGCGGTTACATCAGAGAAAAAATTTGCAAAAATTGAAATAAATCGCACCGCTTATCAGCAAGTGGATAGTGAAGAATTATTACAACAATGGCTTGAAAAACTACAAAAAGTGAGCGTGTTTGCGGTCGATACTGAAACCGATAGCCTTGATGTAATGACAGCAAATTTAGTGGGAATTTCATTTGGTTTAGAAAATGGCGAAGCCTGTTATATTCCACTCGATCACAATTATTTAGGTGTGCCACAACAGTTGGATAAAAAGCAAGTTTTAGCCCAATTAAAACCGATTTTAGAAAATCCAGCAATTCTAAAAATAGGGCAAAATATTAAATATGACTTAACCATTTTTGCTCAAAATAACATTGAATTACAGGGTGTTGCCTTTGATACAATGCTAGAATCTTACACCCTAAACAGCACAGGGCGACACAATATGGACGCATTGGCGGATCGTTATTTAGGGCATAAAACCATTAGTTTTGAAGAAATCGCAGGCAAAGGTAAAAATCAACTTACTTTTGATAAAATCGAACTTGAACAAGCCACGCAATATGCTGCCGAAGATGCGGATATTACAATGAAATTACATCAAGTGTTATCCGCTGAATTGCAAAAAACGTCTGAATTAGTGAAATTATTTAATGAAGTAGAAATGCCGTTGGTTAATGTGCTTTCACGCATTGAGCGTAACGGCGTGTTGGTTGATGATCATCTTTTATTAGAGCAATCAAGTGAAATTTCAGCACGTTTGATAGAGTTAGAAGAACAAGTACATAACGAAGCAGGTGAAGTATTTAACCTTGCGTCAACCAAGCAGTTGCAAGAGATTTTATTTAATAAATTAAACTTACCAGTTATCAAAAAAACGCCAAAAGGTGCGCCATCAACCAATGAAGAAGTATTAGAAACCCTAGCAAATATGGGGCATAACGTACCAAAATTGATTATTGAACATCGTGGTTTAAGCAAATTAAAATCAACTTATACCGACAAATTGCCACAAATGATCAACCCAACAACAGGACGTATTCATACTTCGTATCATCAAGCGGTCACTGCAACAGGACGCCTTTCATCAAGCGATCCAAACTTACAAAATATCCCAATTAGAAACGAAGAGGGCAGACGTATTCGTAAAGCTTTCATCGCTCGCGAGGGGTATGTGATTTTAGCCGCCGACTATTCACAAGTTGAATTAAGAATTATGGCACACTTATCGAACGATCAAGGAATGATTACCGCATTCGCAGAGGGCAAAGATATTCACAAAGCCACCGCAAGTGAGATTTTTGGCGTACCACTTGATGACATCACAGGCGAACAACGTCGCAGTGCCAAAGCGATTAACTTCGGCTTAATTTATGGAATGTCTGCTTTTGGGTTGTCAAATCAACTTGGTATTTCACGAGGTGACGCTCAACAATATATGGATCTCTATTTCAAACGCTATCCAAATGTCCAACAATTTATGTTAGACATTAAACAAAAAGCAGCAGAACAGGGCTATGTTGAAACCTTGTTAGGTCGCCGTTTATATTTACCTGAAATTCAATCAAGCAACCAAATGCGTAAAAAAGCCGCCGAACGTGTCGCTATCAACGCCCCAATGCAAGGTACAGCGGCAGATATTATCAAAATTGCAATGATTAGCATTGATAAACAAATCCGTGATTGCGATGATATTCTAATGATTATGCAAGTCCACGATGAATTGGTGTTTGAAGTCAAAGCCGATAGAGTAGAGCATTATAGCAAGCTCATTAAAGCAGAAATGGAAAAAGCCTTTGAGTTGAAAGTTCCGTTGATTGCTGATGTTGGAGTTGGGGGAAATTGGGATGAGGCGCATTAAAATAATTAAAAATGGTTGAATTTACATAAAATAATCATATATTGTAAATATAGTATTCTTTTGGAGGTGTTTTATGGAAAAAGAAATTGTTATTTTGGCTAAATCAATTAAACATAATGGA